>JABIUH010000330.1 GCA_018701055.1 Woeseia sp.
CGCGCTTGGCTACGTCATCATTGCAATTCACTCCACCGTCAAAGGTCTACGAAAGTTGCAGGCTAACCCGACCGTACTTGCCGCCGACCTCGATTCCGCCTGGGAAGTGCTTGCCGAACCAATACAAACAGTGATGCGGCGTTACGGAATTGCAGAACCTTATGAAAAGCTTAAGACGCTGACCCGCGGTCAGGCGGTGACGCAGAATTTGTTACAGGATTTCATTCGCACCCTCGAAATCCCTGCAGAAGAACAAGCCCGCTTGCTCGAGATGACTCCGTCCAACTACATCGGGCTAGCCAGTACGTTAGCTCAGAAATCTTCATAGACGGTCAATGACGGCATCTGCAGGGTCTGTTTTCCCACAGCGAGTCTGATCAATAATTATTGTGCTACTTCCAGATACATTGGCAGCGAAAGACTTTCTGGCGACCTATTGGCAGCGTCGAGCGCTTGCGCTACCAGCGGCAATCAAAACAGAATTACCCTCAATCACAGGCGACGAGCTGGGGTGGTTGGCAACTCAAGATGATGTTGAGTCACGCATAGTCTTTACCGAAAAAGAGAAAGGCAAAATGCGCTATCGCGTCGAACATGGTCCTTTTGAGTCAGTTTTTTTGGAACAACTTCCAGAGAAGGATTGGACATTACTGGTTCAAGATGTCGACAAACACCTACCGGATTTTCGACTGTGGTTTGATCTCGTCCCTTTTATTCCAAGCTGGAGAATAGATGACTTAATGGTGAGCTTCGCCGCACCAGGCGGTAGTGTAGGCCCGCACCAAGACAACTATGACGTATTCCTTTGCCAGGGAGACGGCGTGCGCGAATGGCGACTTGGCGATCGCAAAACGGCGGCGGTCGACTCATCGTCTACTGACCTCGCGCTATTGCATGAATTCGAGACAACGGAAACGTATCGCTGCTCCGACCGCGACGTTCTCTATGTTCCACCAGGAGTCCCTCACTGGGGCATTGCCGATGAATGTTGCGTTACTTACTCAATCGGCATGCGCGCGCCAAGCAGTGCCGAACTGTACGCAGGTGCCGAAAGAATCTTTGGCGCAAACTCAGAAATACGGGCTGACCATTCTTTATCCACCTTCTACAGCGACCGGGATTTACAAGCGGACGAGGCCATGGAAAAAGGGATCTCAAAGCGCGCCATCGAGCGCCTCAGAGAGCAAGATCTCCTCAGCGCCTCATTGGCAACCAATCAACTTGCAATGATTTTAGGTTCTGTCGTAACGGATCCGAAATCATGGCTGGATCCGGAATCCCCCGCTGAGGAAAATCTGCAGAACGTATTACCAACATCAAGCGACTTGATTGTCCACGGCATGGCCAGATTGACCGCGTTCGCTCACGAGGGCGAACATTTTGCCTTTCTAAATGGGGGAGCTCGGTCGATTAATCGACAATGTGCTGATTTTTTTGAAGAGGCCGCTCACCGGCGACAGGTCGAACAACAAGATATCAACCAACTCCGTAAGGCCGAAACCGGTAACGATTTTCTGACTTGGATGTGCACTCATGGCGCGTTCGATCTGGTCGGTACGCCCGAATGAGAACCGTTCTCACATAATCTCTGTCGGTAAAACGTGACGCAGTTGGCACAAAAGCAAGCTATGCAAACGGTAAAATTTATCTCCCAGGGAATGGTCTAACTAAAAGAATTAAAAGCCTATGAATGAAGCGAGAGAAAAAGGCCGACGGTGGGTCATTTCAACGAAGGATGAAATGCGCAACGCCGTCAACGATGTTACCAAGGAAGCTTCTCGAAAACTTTCGATCTTTACCCATGATTTGGATCCCGGCATTTACGACGACCCGGATTTTCTAGAGATCGTCAAACACATGGTGCTATCGCAGGCGTACGCGAGAATCCGTGTATTGATTGCTGATCCAGCAAGAGCGATAAAAAACGGTAACAGTTTCGTCCAACTGGGACGTAGGCTGAATACTTATATTGAATTTCGACACGTTCGTGAGGATTATCGAACGCAC
>JABIUH010000370.1 GCA_018701055.1 Woeseia sp.
CTCTCGCTCCATCATGAGCGGTAAGCGGTGAATGACCACGTTCAAGAAGCTGCCGACCAGTAGCGCAAGTATGAACGCTGCCGCAATAAAGGTCAGTGGTGACTCGATCAGCAGTGCCTGCATAGTTAGCGCCCGTTTCTTGCTATTTTAATCGGAGAGTTGGTTTTGCCGAAATCAGAAACCGCGTCTAGTGGTTACCCCTAGACGCGGTTTTTGTTCGTGCGATTTGCTGTTGTTTCATGAGTCTCGCGCTAATTGAGATTGAACCTTAAATAACGGATCCCATTTTGAAGATGGGTAGATACATCGCGACAACCAAACCACCGACCAATATGCCAAGGATGGACATGATTAAAGGCTCCAACAGACTAGATAAGTTGTCGACCGCGTTGTCCACGTCTTCCTCGTAGAAGTCTGCAACTTTGGCCGACATATCATCGAGAGACCCTGATTCCTCACCGACCGCGATCATTTGGATAACCATATTCGGAAACAAATCTGTATTTTGCATAGATTGCTGCAATCGCTGTCCGGTGGCGACCTCGTCTTTCATCTGCAGAACGCCTACTTCATAGACAATATTGCCGGTCGCGCCAGCGACTGACTCAAGTGCTTCAACAAGCGGCACGCCTGCGGAAAACATTGTTGATAGTGTCCGCGCATAGCGAGCAATGGCGGACTTTTGGATAATGGGTCCAATGATCGGTGCATTTAATGCGAGACGATCAAGAAAATGACGCATCGGCCGGGAGCGTTTCTTGAAATAGAAGAACGAATAGCCGATTCCACCGAATAATACGGCGAGCATCCAGCCTTTTTCGCGTACGAATTGCGATAGGTCGATGACCATTCTCGTGAACGCCGGCAAATCAGCACCAAAGCCCTGGAATAGATCTTCGAACGCCGGAATGACGAAGATGAGAAGAATAATGGTGACTACTAATGCGACGACCAATACGGCCAGCGGATAGGTCAACGCCTTCTTAACCTTCTTCTTGATCGCCTCGGTTTTTTCTTTGTAGGTCGCAACCTTTTCCAGAAGGGTTTCCAGAGCACCTGCTTGTTCACCGGCTTCTACCAGGTTAACGAAAAGATCATCAAAATGGATTGGATGCTTGGCGAGTGCTTCCGCTAATGAGCTGCCGCCCTCAACGTCAGTTTTGACTGCCAGGATAAGTTTTTGCATCGAGGCATTCTCATGGCCTGCACCGACAATTTCGAAAGCCTGAACTAACGGAATGCCAGCGCCAAGCATCGTTGCCAGCTGGCGACTGAAAATCGCAATATCACCGGGCGTGATCTTGGCCGTCCCCCTAAACAAACCCGGACTCTGTTTCCGAATCCGATTCGGCACAACGCCCTGGCGACGTAGATCCGCACGCACAGCGGCTTCGTCAGTCGCCATGCTTTTGCCTTTGATCTTTTTGCCTTTGCGATCAGTGCCTTCCCAAGTGAATGGTGTGCTTCCTAATGCCGCTGTTTGTGCCATTGTAGTTCTCTTCTATTTAGTCGGACGATGAATTATTCGATCGTCACCCTGTTGATTTCCACCAGGCTGGTCAATCCGTCTTTGACTTTGTTTAGACCCGCGTGACGCAAATCGAGAACCCCCTCACTTTTCGCTTGGTCAGCGATCTGTAGTGCATTGCCGCCTTCCATTATTATTCTTCCCATGACCTCAGATACTTCCATTACCTGGAAGATGCCGAGACGGCCTTTGTAGCCATCGTTGCAACTCTTACAGCCTACGGCCCCAAATACTGTTAGACCGTTCTCAATATCGTCCGCATGGAACCCTTCTTTTTCCAGCGCTTCGCGCGGAATGTCCTGCAATTCTTTGCAGTTGTCACACAACTTTCGAGCGAGGCGCTGCGCGATAATCAAGCTCACAGACGTCGCAATTGCGTATGGCTTGACGCCCATATCAACTAGCCTGGTTAGCGTTCGTGGTGCGTCGTTTGTGTGAAGTGTGGATAAAACAAGGTGACCCGTTTGTGCCGCCTTAATGGCGATCTCTGCAGTTTCCAGGTCGCGAATCTCGCCGACCATGATTACATCCGGATCCTGGCGTAGAAAAGCCTTTAGCGCAGATGCAAACGTTAAGCCGACCTTTGGATTAACGTTGACCTGGTTTATCCCAACTAAGTTAATTTCTGCAGGATCTTCAGCCGTTGAGATATTCCGGTCTTCTGTATTCAGGATATTAAGACCGGTGTAAAGCGAAACTGTCTTACCGGAACCGGTTGGCCCAGTCACCAGGATCATCCCATACGGTTTATCCAGGTGTTTTTGGTAGAGCGCCTTCTGCGCCGTATCGTAACCAAGCGCGTCGATACCCAACTTCGCGCTGGAAGGATCCAGGATACGGAGTACGATTTTTTCCCCAAACAATGTTGGGCAGGTATTGACACGAAAATCGATCGCGCGATTTTTGGACAGACGCATTTTAATACGGCCATCCTGAGGCACGCGCCGTTCCGCGATATCCATTCGGGACATTACCTTCAGGCGCGCACAAACCTTATTTGAGAGAGCGACAGGAGGTTGCGCAACCTCCGAAAGAACGCCGTCCAATCGTGTTCTAACGCGAAAAATCTTCTCGTACGGTTCGAAGTGAATATCTGAGGCGCCGCGTTTGATTGCATCCAGAAGAACCTTATTGACGAAACGAACGACTGGCGCGTCTTCGATATCGTCTTTGGTTACGCCATCATCTTCTTGCTCGTCGCCACCTATATCCAGGTTTTCAAGATCGAAATCGTCGTCATCCAAGGATGACATAGAGGTGTCGACTGCTTCGAGCGCCTTCGCAATGCGTTCCTGAAGTTTGGCCTCTTCAACTACAACCGGGTCAATGCGCAAACTGGTTTGAAATTTTACGTCATCGATGGCTTGCAAATAGGTTGGGTCAGATATGCCCAGAAATAATCGTTGACCACGTTTGACCAAGGGTAGAACGCGATGCTTGGCGAGTAGTTTTTGATCGACCGCGCGAATGGTTTCTACTTCGATCTCGAGTGCGTCGAGATCCAGTAACGGCACGCCGAACTCGTGCGACGCGGCAACAGCGATCGCCCGCGAATCTGCCAGCTCGTTGGCTACGAGATAGGAGACTAACGGTTCCTTCGCTTTTCGAGCCGCGTCAGCTGCTTCTAGTACCGCCTCTTCCGTGACAATACCGTCCTGCACCAGGCGTCTTGGCAAACCCGAAAGTGTTGGTTGAGAAGCCGTTACAGCCATTGAATCTGGGTCCCTTAGCTTTTTAACACGCAGTCTTTGCGGGTTTCACAGTCTCACTGATCTCAGAGCCCGGATCAACTGGATTTTGTGCTGTTGTTCACAGTTGAGGAGTTTCATTAAGTCAAGCGGTCAAATAGCAGCCATTTTGCTGAAAAAGAACAGTTTATGGCGAGAAATTAGGCCCTGCAGTTCGTTGGCAAATATCGGGCTTGCACAGTTGGCGCAATGTGCGCGGAGCCACCATTTAGCAGGGCCCCGGCCGGCGGTGGGGCGAACCCGCAGCGCCATAGGACGATGTCGCTACGAGATTCGTAGGGTGTAAGCGAGAGTACCGTGCCAATGATGTCCTGATGGGCCAGCGGGCCACCAAAAGTAACGTCGATACGACCATCGTCGATCTCTACCGAGCTAACGAAGCTGCCGCGAGTGTCGGTTGCAATTGGCGTCATGCCGCTGGCAACTCGGTTCGCGGGTGCAACGCCACCAATCGTATAGGCGTCGATCACCGGTACTTTCGCGCCAGCAGCGAAATTAATTCCCTCTGCCACTTGTGCACGAACCGTATAAGTTTGATAAGCAGCAACTGCCAGTGACGCCAGAATGCCGATGATTGCGATGACAATGATGAGTTCAATTAGGGTAAATCCCCTGGAGCGATATGACATTGGTCTGTTCCGGTCGCGCATTGCTTTGGCTGGAGAGCCCAGCCGATGATGGTCAAGATTACCTTGATTATCTGGATAATTCACATGATCCAATTGGCGCGGCAATCGTACGCGCGGTCACATATCACTAACGCACCGCTCAGCTCGTCCAAAATAGCCCCGACAATTTTGTGGCCTTTAGTGGTGGTCAAAAAAGTTCTCAATTCGTCTGTTTAGCCGCTTTTTATATTTCGATTGGTGTGAATTGATCTTGAGTGTTGGCGCGAGGGAAAGCGCTGCTGCTCCACTAGACGGGCAAAAAAAAACCCCGATCAAAGACCGGGGTTTTCTTAATCCGTATTGAAGATTGCTTCGAAAAGCGGCCTTCAAAAAATAATTACGGACGGCAAGCTGCTGGCAGCCATTTGTTCTGCAAGCCAGCGCCATTTGCACAAGTCCAGCCGATGCTGCCAGTGTTGTCTATCGCGGTCATTGTCAACGTCGCGGCGGCGATGTTGGCGTTCGCGCTGTTGCCATAAGTTACGGTAACCACGGCGCCTGCAACCTGCACACCGGTTACATATTTGCCAACAATAGTTCCGGCTAACGCGAGTCCAGCGACCGTGTTGTCCGCCGGGAATGCGCCCTGGTCCTGAAAGTACTCAGTTACTGCAGCTTTAGCACCACCAGAGAGGTTCAAGCCTTCAGAAACCTGTGCACGAATCGTGTAGTCCTGATAAGCCGGAATAGCGATCGCAGCCAAAATGCCGATAATGGCAACTACGATCATAAGTTCGATTAATGTAAAACCTTGTTGTTTCTTCATCTCAGTTATCTCCATGAATTTTGAGAGTGTTAGTCAGTCGTAAAGCTACGGCGAATTCTTCTGTACGATACATAAAGCAATCCCCGTGCCAAGTTTTCTCTTGATGCCGTAGGTTATTGAATATTAATTGATTTATGTATTTCGTAACGTAATTAAGTTGTTTGGATCGGACAGAAAGTCGGCCACTTAATGTCAGTGTTTGTCCACAAGCGACCAAATTTGTCACCTCAAGCGTTGCTCGGGTGCCGTTTCCAAGGTGTCACTCGATGTCGAGTTTCTTGATTCGGTAACGCAACTGCCGAAATGTCAGGCCAAGCAAACGAGCGGCGGCCGTTTTGTTGTAGCGGGTTTGCTTTAGTGCATTGACGATCGCTTGGCGCTGCACATCGTCAATCTGACTGCCGAGATTACCGCTGGTGTTTGGTGCTGGCGCAGATTCCTCGCTAGCAGGGCGAATTGCCAGATCCCCGGCACCGATCATATTGCCAGCAGACAAGGTAATAGCACGCTCGAGCATATTTTCCAGTTCTCGCACATTTCCGGGGAAGCGATAGTTTTTCAGCTCTTTGCGAGCGCTTTCGTCCAGAATTTGGGCCGATGATCCGAGCCGCGCCAGAATGTGATCCGCCAGTTTCAAGACATCGTCGCCGCGTTCTCGGAGCGCCGGCACGCGAAGTTCGATGACATTGATGCGGTAGTA
>JABIUH010000249.1 GCA_018701055.1 Woeseia sp.
CAACGGCACCATTCGGGTAGATGAGAACGCAAAAATTGATGATGCTGGAACGGTTAATGGCAGCGTTCGCATAGCATCAGGCGTGACGGCCGAAGACGTGTCGTCCGTTAATGGCTCCATTCGCATTGGAGAAAATGTCATTATCGACGGAGGCGTCTCAGTGGTTAATGGCAAGATCAGCTTGGACAAAGGCACGCAAGTCGCCGAATCTGTAAGCAATGTAAATGGTCAGATAACCGTTGTCGGTGCTCAGATTGGGGGTGACCTTGAGACTGTTTCAGGTGATGTCATGCTCACTGAGGGATCTACGTTAATGGGCAATCTGATTGTTGAGGAACCTGGCGGTTGGAGTTGGGGGGAAAAGCGGCGCACACCCAAGATCATTATTGGCCCAAATTCGACGGTCGCCGGCAACATTGAACTAGAGCAGGAAGTTGAGCTCTACATCAGCGAATCTGCAGAGGTGGGTGGAGTAACCGGTGAAATGAGCATAGACGACGCGGCGCGATTTTCGGGTGCAACACCCTAAGTAGGGCAGGTGTGGAGTTAAAATTAACCGCAGTGGGGCTGCACAGAGGCGTCAGAGCCGGTTAGAATCCAGGTGTGCAAAATACTGCTGAACAGCTTCTACTTTTCAATCCAGAACGTAATGAGCCTGGAGATATTCCGGGTTTTTCTGTGCGGGTGAGTGCGCGAGCGAAGCGTCTTTCAATAAAGGTATTTCCCCGCGGCCGCGTCGAGGTGGTTACGCCACGCAGAACCAGTGCGAGAGTCGTAAAGGCTTTTGTTGAGGAAAATAAGGCATGGATCAATCGGGCGCGTGAGTCTTTTGCGGAAAGCTACACGCCGGAGTCTTTTGTCCTGCCCCAGCGCATTGATCTGGCGACCATTGATAAGCGTTACATTGTTAATTACCAGCCATCGGCGGACACCAAGACCGTTCGTTATCGTTGTGCGCACAATATTGTCACGCTGAGCGGCAATACCGGGGACCGAGACGCGTGTGTAAAAACACTTAAGCGCTGGCTATCTGAAACGGCGCGAACGGCATTTGCGCCGCGACTTGATGCGTTGGCGCAGCGGACTGATTTAGCCTATGGGAAAATGCATATTCGACTGCAACGAACCTGTTGGGGTAGTCGCAGTTCCAGTGGCACGATTAGCCTAAATCTATCGCTGTTGTTCCTGGCACCGGAATTAACGCAGTATCTGATGATTCACGAACTCTGTCATGGGCGACATATGAATCATTCGAAACGCTTCTGGAAGCTGGTGTTCAAACATGAGCCAGGCTACGAGCAATTGGACCGGCGGCTTGGAGAGTCCTGGCGGGACGTGCCGAATTGGTTGGGAGTTTATTAGTTAAAACAATGTTCTAGGCGTTATTCATGATGTTAAATATCACCCCTGATCAAACAGTTCGCGCAAGTTAATAGTGGCCGCATTTGCACGTGCTAAGTAGTTGGCCATGACCAGTGAATGATTGGCTAACAAACCGAAACCACCGCCATTCATGACCATGGGCGATTGAAGTGGTTGCAGGCTCGCCTCTAATTCTCGAATGATCTGTCGAACACTTACTTCAGCATTTTTATCGGCCAATACATGCGCGAAATCAAGTTCCGCTGCGCGGAAAAAGTGTACTAATGCCCAGGCGGTTCCGCGCGCCTCGTAAAATACATCGTCAATTTTAAACCACGATGTTTGTACATTCACATTATCTGGCAATGTCGTATTGGCCTCCGCCGCAGCGTCGCCTGCAAGGTCTGTATTGACGACGTGCGTGGCGACGCTATCGCCAAGTCTTCGACTCAAACTGCCGAGGCGTTTTTCGACCTGTGCGAGCCACTCTCGGAGATTGTCCACCCGCGCAAAGAACTGCGCATCTTCAACATCTGCGCCGGACAGCCGATCGCGATAGAGTTTGAACCCGGCAATCCCTTCTCGATACTCGGCTTCCGTTCTGGGCAATATCCAGGAGTTGTTGTCGAAAAAGAATTTTTGCTCTGCTGTGGCAAGATCAGCATCTTCCCTCGACTGGGACTGACTCCGGCTGTAGTCATTTCGAATCACGCGAGCGAGGTCGCGTACCTGCTGTATGACACCGAGTTCAAAGTTGGGGATGTTGTCGAGGAATACACTTGGTGGAATCACGTCGTTGGTCAAATAGCCGCCGTTCTTCTCAAAAAGCGTTTCCGTGACTCGTATTAGCGTGTCCGTAGTCGCGTAGCCGACCGCTTTATTGCCGGCAGCTGAAGTTTCGTTGACCCAGAAAACATCCGGACTGCGCGACCAATACCAACCGACACCAAGGTTGAGAAGCAGGACGAGAATAAGGGAATAACCCAGCACGCGGCGCCATAGCGGCCGACGGACGATATCTTCTGCGGTTTTTTCTTTTTGAGAAACATGAGTATTCATTCGTTTGGACTTGGAGAGAATCTACCAGTTCCGAGATTGTCGCGCCGGACTTTCCCTGCCGGCACAAATCCGGAATCGGGGTCAGAGTATTACTCTGACACCGATTGGATCTCGCCATTCCGCGAACATGCTTGCCGTAAACTCAG
>JABIUH010000282.1 GCA_018701055.1 Woeseia sp.
TAGAGCGCGGGATAGAAACCCTGGGCACCGCATTGAGTGATGTAGGACTCGTCGGCGGACGCGGCCTTTTCGTTCGCCACCGATGCGTCGTGATAGCGACCGATGCGAAGGTAAATATGCGATGGCATGTGGACCAGATGTCCGGCCCCAGGCGACAACGGACCCAGTTGATCGGCAGCAAACTCTCCGCGCCCGGGCGTGTCCGACGGCTCGACAACGTGGATATAGAGATGAAGCGCGCCTGGGTGCTTCGGGTTCGCAGCCATGACGGCTTCAAGTACAGTGGTCACTTCTTTGGTTTCCGGCTTGGGTGTCGCGGGGTCGACGTAGTAGTCCCACGGCATTGTGTTCATCAGCGATTCGGCAAACAGCGAGGCAGCGTCATCGTCATTCGGGTACTTCGCGTGCAGTTCCCGCATCGCGTCGCCGTACGCTTCGTCCATTGGCTCTCGTGGAGTTGTTGGGTCGCCGTTGTACCGTATTGCGAGTGCATCAATGTAGTCTCGCTCGGCTTCGCTAACAGTGTCGCGCAGTGCGACCGCTTTTTGCACAGCCGCAAATGCCGACGTTCTATCATCGTCACTCATGACGACTTTGCCGTTGCTGGTTACATTGATGTTTGGGCCAAGCGCGAGCGCTTCGCCCCAGTAACACATGGCACATTCGGAATCGAGCGTTTGTGCGGCTCGAAACGAGCGAGCTGATTCCGCATGATTAAAAGCAAAGTCGATAACGAGACCCTGATTGAAATATCGCTGTGCATCCGGGTCCTTGGTTGTTATCGGATGCTCGTGATTGCCCATGCCATCAAATAGTGGCGCACCGGCTCGGGTGGCGAGATCGTTGCCGGCAGCTGGTTCATCAGCGGCTACTTCGATATTGGCCTCTTTCTTAGCGCAACCCACTACCATGGCGAGTACGAGTAAGGCAGACAATGTTCGTAGCAATTTCATGAAATCCCCTGGTGCCGATATCGACCGGCGTAATGTTGTTCTTGATGTCAGGCGTAGCCCGAACGATTCACGAATAGTCCGGGTTTGTATTTATTCAAGGCTCACAACGATATCCCAGTGTTTCTTATCCACTGGAAAGATCGAAAGTCTGTTGCCGCGTTGGTTAAGCCGAAAATCTGCCAATGCAGGGTGCTCTTTCAGCTCTTTAAGCGTAATCGGACGTTTCATTTTGCGTTGAAAGGCAACGTCGACCAGTATCCAGCGAGGGTTTTCTTCGCTGCTTTTTTCGTCGTAATACTTGGCTTTGCGATCAAATTGGGTTGGATCTGGGTAAGGCGCGCTTGCTACTTTGGCCAGACCGACTACGGCAGGTACTTTGCAGCTTGAGTGGTAGAAGAAAATCTTGTCGCCCATTTTCATGTCGTCGCGCATCATATTTCGCGCCTGGTAGTTCCTGATGCCATCCCACGGTTCGGTGCCATCCCGTTTGAGATCGTCGATACTGTATGCATCAGGTTCAGATTTCATTAACCAATAAGCCACTTTTTGTCCTAAATTCGTGTGTTTGCCGGGCTGTCGAGTCTATCATGGGGTTGTCTATTTGGAAGGTCAGTCGGCGCTAAACATCTGCGTAGATTTCTGTCCAAATGAAGCTGGTTGACCGGTCGTCATCGTGTGGTAGTATGCCGCCGAAAAGAGCCTCTCAACGGCCGAATTCCTTACAATTTTTTACCATCCGCCCGCAAAGGGGAGGTTAGTCAATTGGGAAACATGCTCGCTAATATCTTTGGCACATCACCCGTTCAGCCACTCGTAAATCATGTGCATATTGCTTACAAATGCGTTCGTGAGCTCGATGGGTTTTTTGGTGCCGCTATTAAAGGTGACTGGGATAGTGCGGTGGAGTATCGCAATCGCATAACCGGTTTTGAACACGAGGCGGATGACCTGAAAAAGGAAATTCGCTTGCACTTGCCTAAGAGCTTGTTTATGCCGGTGCCGCGTGAAGATTTACTTGAACTGCTGCTCGTGCAGGACAAGATGGCGAATCGTGCCAAGGATGTGTCAGGAATCGTTCTCGGTCGAAAAATGCAGATTCCTCCGGTGATCGCTGCTGAATTTCAGGAGTTCGTCAAACGTAACGTAGATGCTTCTAAACAAGCTCGAAAGAGCGTTCGCGAGCTTGATGAATTGTTTACCAGCGGATTCCGAGGTGCCGAAGTGTCCTTGGTCGAATCGTTGCTGGAAGAGCTCGATGCGATCGAAACCGATACTGATGATCGGCAAGCAGCGTTACGCGCATCACTTTTCGAGATTGAAAATGAAATTGCTCCAGTCGACGTCATGTTTTTGTATCAGGTCATTGAGTTGATTGGCGAAATCGCGGATATGGCAGAACGAGTCGGGCGTCGCCTCGAATTGTTGCTTTCTCACTAACTAACCACTACACAATTAGGGAAGCCCCTTAATGGAAGCACAGTACATCTACATTGGTCTGGCGGCCGCATTTGGATTGTTCATGGCGTGGGGTATCGGCGCCAACGATGTCGCCAACGCAATGGCAACTTCAGTAGGATCCAAAGCGCTGACAATAAAGCAAGCCATATTGGTTGCTGCTGTATTCGAATTCCTGGGTGCTGTTCTCGCAGGTGGTGCAGTGACGTCGACAATCCGCAAAGGGATAGTCGACGCCGATCTTCTGGTCAATTCTCCCGAATTGCTGATTTACGGCATGCTTGCGTCGCTTTTAGCAGCGGGCACGTGGTTATTTATTGCGTCAAAGAATGGTTGGCCAGTGTCGACTACTCATTCAATCGTTGGGGCAATCGTTGGTTTCGCGGCAGTAGGAATTGGCATCGACGCGGTTCAATGGGAACAGGTTGCCACCATCGTGGTGAGCTGGGTTGTGTCGCCTTTGACGGCTGGTTTAATTGCTTTCCTGATTTATCTCAGCGTTCAACGCCTGATTCTGACGCAGGAAGATCCGTTAACGCAGGCAAAGCGATACGTGCCGGTCTATATATTTTTCGCCGGATTCACTATTACATTAGTGACTCTGCTTAAGGGATTGAAACATGTTGGCCTCGATCTTAGCCTTATCAATAGTTACTTATTGGCGACTGGTATTGCGGCCTTAATCGCTATTGTGGGTTTCATCTTTATCCAGCGAATAGAGCCGGATCCAAAGGCAGAAAAGAAACAACATTTTCATACGGTTGAGCGCGTGTTCGCGGTGTTGATGGTCGTTACTGCTTGCGGCATGGCATTTGCTCACGGCTCGAACGATGTAGCCAATGCAATCGGTCCATTGGCAGCCGTTATTAGCGTCGCGCGATCCGGCATTGTGGGCGCGGAATCTGCCCTGCCGATCTGGGTGCTTGTAATCGGGGGCGGCGGTATTGTGGTTGGTTTGGCTACATATGGTCGTCACGTGATTGCAACGGTGGGTGAGAAAATCACCCAACTTACTCCGAGCCGAGGTTTTGCGGCAGAGTTAGCGGCGGCTACGACAATCGTCATCGCCTCCGGAACCGGTATTCCAATTTCGACCACGCATACATTAGTCGGCGCGGTATTGGGTGTTGGCCTCGCGCGCGGCATCGAAGCAATCGATCTACGCGTCGTCGGCAGAATTTTTGTTTCCTGGGTCGTCACCATTCCGGCCGGCGCATTCCTGGCGATCATATTCTTTTTCATATTCAGAACTGTTTTGCCCTAGGCGTTATACTGACCGAGTGCTCCGTAAATACCCCGTTGACGGAGTACTAGTGCCGCGGGGGCACACGGGAGAACGCCAAAATCGACAAAGTCACGCGACGTTACACGCTCACGTTGCTCACCATTGGCTACGTTTTTAATTTCGTTGATCGGCAAATTCTTGCCATCTTGTTACCCGCAATAAAACTTGAGTTTGGCGTTGACGACTGGGTTCTCGGGTTTTTGGTCTCCGCATTCGCGCTGTTCTACGTCACATTGGGCATCCCGATTGCGGTGCTCGCGGATCGTTGGAATCGACGTAACCTTATTGTTGCTTCTCTAGCAATTTGGAGTGCCATGACCGCGCTCTCCGGTATGGCTGCGAATACCCTGCAACTCGCATTGGCAAGGTTGGGTGTCGGTATTGGTGAAGCCGGTTTCTCACCTTCCGCTCATTCAATTATTTCGGATATGTACCCGCCCGAGCGTCGTACTGCAGCGATGGGTATCTTCACGCTTGGAATCGCCATCGGCTTAATGTTGGCATACCTGGCGGGTGGCTGGGTTGCTCAAAACATCGGTTGGCGCGCAGCCTTTTACATTGTGGGTATTCCGGGGTTGGTTCTTGCCTTGTTGTTCTGGGCGACGGTTAAAGAACCGCAGCGTGGCCAATCCGACAGCAAAAGTGACCGTGGCGAAGCTCACAGCGTAATGCATGTCACCCGATTTGTGCTGCGCCGTAAGTCTTTCGTCCATATGTCGTTGGGTGCCGGTTTGTCATCATTTATTGCGTATGCGAACTTAAGTTTCTTTCCCAGTTTTTTGATGCGCAGTCACGGTATGAACTACCAGGAAGTCGGTTTGTATCTGGGGATCATAATTGGTGTTGGAACCTCGCTCTCGTATGTCGGCGGCGGCTATCTTGCGGACAAAGTCGGTGCGTCCAACCGCCAGCGATCCTTTCGCTTGGTCGGGACAGCAACTTTGATTGCGTGGGTATTAAGTATTCCGGTATTTTTTCTCAGTAATCCATATTTCGTTTTGGGATTGTTCTTTTTTCCGATTGTTTTTTCGAACGTATATTTGCCAACGACCTTTTCACAGACTCAAGGGTTGGTGGGCCTACGCATGCGTTCCGTCGCATCAGCATTGCTGTTGTTTGTGATTAATCTCATCGGCTTAGGGTTCGGGCCGCAGGTCGCCGGCATTCTCAGTGATTTTCTTGCCGCGTCCTACGGTTCAGACTCACTACGCTATAGTTTAGCCATTATTAATGTGCTCGCCGGGCCTTGGGCGGCCTGGCATTTTTTCACGGCGGGTCGGCATATCAACGCGGACCTTCGCCGCGCAAACGAAGCGAACTAGGTTGAGTCGAGGTCTGGAGGCGGACGGTCGATGATGCGCACCGTTGATGATCCTTTTGCGAGAAGTTTTTGATCTGCCGAATAGATTTCGGCTTCTAGAAACGCAACTGATTTTCCCAACCGCAAGACATGACCGGTAGCGCGTAGAGTCCCCGGTCGAACGATATCTAGATAACTCACTTTCATTTCCAGCGTGGCCAGTATGACGAGCTTGTCGAGAACACAGAAAACGACGTTTGCCATGGCTGCATCGAGCATGCCGGCAACAAACCCACCTTGCACGATGCCGCCAGAATGTGTCATTGCGTCGCTCGCTTCGAAGCGAAATTCAATGACGCCAGATTCTTGATCGAATGATTCAATGTTGCCGCCAAGCGTGACGACAGATGGCGGCGCATTTTGATTCAGTTGTTCGACCATACTGCTCATGTTAAAAATTGAAAATCATTGTCGATTTACACGGCGCGCAGATAAAAATCGAAATCGGCATCGGTGACAACGTTGTGAAACATTTGTGACTCGTAGCGGCGATGAGCGGCAAAAATTCTGCAGTAGTCCTCACCCAGATATTGCGGAAGGATTTTGCTGCGAGAAAATTTATCGATGGCAGCGTCCCAGCGGTTAGGAATCTTTCTTTTCAAGGTGATGATTTCGCCTTCCTCAACCATGCGGCCCGGGTCACACTTATTCTTTAATCCGTGGTGCACACCGGCGAGGATTGCGGCAGTCACCAGGTAAGGGTTTGCATCCGCGCCGGATACACGATGTTCAAAACGGAGGTTTTTCTCGTCAGATACCGGGATTCGTAACGCTACGTTACGATGATTGGCACCCCAGTTGGGTTCGACAGGCGCAAACATTTCTGGTCGTAATCGGCGGTAGGAATTAGCATTTGGCGCAAATATCGCCGTGCTCTCTGCCATTGTTTTCGCGAGACCGCCGACTGCATGTCGAAGCCTTGCTGAGAAGGGCGGCGATGCCATTTTTTCTTTGTTTTGCGAGAAGTAATTCTGACCGTTCTTGTCGACCAGGCTCATGTGAATGTGCAAGCCGGATCCGGAGTCTTCTTCGAATGGCTTGGCCATGAAACATGCAACAAAGCCGTGCATACGCGCGACTGCCTTTACTGCACGTTTCAGCAGTATGCCGTGATCGCAGGCAAGAACCGGGTCGTTTACATGATGTAGGTTAATCTCGAACTGGCCGGGCGCGAACTCCGATGTTGTGGTGCCGGCGGGGATGTTTTGTGCATCGCATACGTCATTAAGATCGTTTAAGAAGTTTTCGATATCCCACAAATCATCAGGACTGTAAACTTGCGGTCCGGGTTGCGGTCTTCCAAGCCCTGGGACTTTCGATACCCGTGCTGTCGGACGCTTGGCTTTACCATCCAGCAGGTAAAATTCGAACTCCGTCGCCATTACTATTTTTAAACCCATCTTGTGAATCGGTTCGGCAGCGCGTTCAACGATATGCCGTGGGTCGGCAAAAAATGGGTCTCCATCGCGGGTATGTAATCGATACAAGGCTTGGGCAGTCGGTCTCTTGGCCCACGGTACCGGCGCCATGCTGCCGGGCACCACGCTGGCATTGATGTCTGGATCGCCATCAAGACTCGACCACGGAATGCCATCGACCACATCGCCGAGGGTATCGAGCAGAACGGTCCCTCCCGGCAAGCAAAATCCGTCTCGCATGGTCTTTTCGAACTCCATGCCGCGTATCCGTTTGCCGCGCAACACGCCGGGCAGGTCAGCGATAAGGAGCTCCATTACATCAGTGTTTGATTGCGACTTTAGAAGGCGCTTCAGTTCAGCATTCAGTTTGCTGATCTGTTTCTTCGGCATGTGAGTAAACCCCGGTGGCAATGAGCGCCTAATTAAGCATTAATTTTCAGTCGCGTTCCAGCATATTAATGGCGCCTCAGGGAGGGAGCATTTTCTCGCCTTTTGGGTGCTAAATAGCCATAATATGAAATCAAGCACCATAATATGAATCTATCGCTATGAACACGACACGACCGCCACAAGGGGCGCAGGCAGCATTGCGTGCGGTTCGCTTGCTAAAACTATTCACTAACGAACGACCGGAAATGTCGTTGGCCGAATTGTCCCGCGCCTCCGGTCTGAACAAAACGACGGCACATCGTCTATTGCGAGCATTGCAGAGCGAATCGCTGATTGATCGTAATCCGGCGACCAGCGGCTACAGCCTCGGTACGGGTTTGATGGCTCTTGGCGTGCAAGCCTTGGCTAGCAGTGACCTGCGAAAGCGCGTTAGGCCTGTGTTGCGATCCTTAGCTCGCGAGACCGGTGAAACTGCGACACTTGAGGTGCCCTTCGAAGATAGCATGTTGATTCTGGATGAAGTGGCTGGAAGCCATGTATTGGGTGCTTCCGGAAACATTGGTACGCGTTGGCCTATCGATGCGACGTCGACAGGGAAGGTCTGGCTTGCCTACGACGATGTCGGTATCGATCGTCTTGATGAATGCTTGCAGCCTATCGCGAGCAAAACGGTTACTGAGCGCGACGCGATTCAACCGCAGTTTGTTGAAATCAGGCGTAAGGGATATGCAATCACAGTCGATGAGCTCGAAGATGGTTTCACTGCGATCGCCACTATAATTCGCGGTGCTCTTGGCGACGTGCAGGGCGCGCTATCCATTGGTGGTCCAACGCTGCGATTGAATGCCGCTCGTCGTGTCGAGTTCGGCAATCTTTTGTGTCGGGCGGCACAAAGGCTGAATCCTGAGTTTTAAGCGTCCCCATCTACGGGCCATTGCTGACTTATGCTCGTGCTAGACTGCGCGGCACCTATGACAGAGACGGCAGAAAAACGATCAGTAGAATAATTCTGGCAGGCTTGGTGCTCCTTGTCGTATGGA
>JABIUH010000241.1 GCA_018701055.1 Woeseia sp.
CCCGATAAACCTCTGCGCGTAACTGGATGATGTTCCTCTCGCCGTAAACGACGATCTCTTCGGGGGCATTCGCAGATTCATTCTTTTCCGCGATAAGTGGATTCGTCTGGCCTGCCGCTTGGGGCGCAATCGAAACGATCAGCAACAAATTTGCTAAGAAAACTATCCGGTGACTGAATATTGCATTGCAGAACAAAACAACTCCCCGACCAATTGAGACATCACCGATCTATGTGAACACTGACTTCTACTGGCCCACTTGAATCGAGATTATAATACGTAACCGTGCCGATATTTCCTTCGAATCTAGGCCGCTCCAACATAATGCCACCCGGTTTCAGGGGCCTGATGGTTCCCATATTACCCAGAGACAGTATGTCGCCAACTTCCAGACGTCGGCCTCTCTTAAGAATTCGATCTCTGATCGCGCGTACGCGGTAAATGGGTTCATAGGCGTCCCGAATATTTCCTTCACCCAATACTTTCCCATGCTCGTTGGTCATTTCGTAATTGAATGAATTGAGACGGCTCAAGCCCGCTTGCGTCGCCGGGACCAGAATGAGATCACCCAATATCCCAGTACGAAAATCGTAGTTAGTTGCGACACCTGAGAATTTTGATCCGCCGCTCGCGGTCGTCAATATATCTGGCATTTCAATGAACGGATGAAAACCTTTGAGCGCTGCAAGTATTTCCAAATCGGTTTCTGCATCATTGATCACATCGCTCCCAACTTCTGCAGCGAAATCCGACTCTACAAATGTGAAGTTGCAGCAATCTACCGATACGTGATGGCCACTTTCGTGCAGGCCATTCGAATGCATTATTGCGGTCACTGGGCCCGACCACCCATCGATCGGTCCATTGTCATAGATGCCGGCTTCGAAGGTACCTACCTTGTACCCGCCAACCGGCCCTTCAGTTGCCATGAGCTCTTTAACGTAGGCGTCGGCAATCTGATAAGCCTCATCTTCCGTGAGGCTACCTATAGGTATGGGGATAATCGCCGTGGACGTTCTGTAATTCTGGATAAAAGCAGCAACGAAAATCTGATGTTCCGCCGGCTACTTACTATCAGCCATTGCCTAAGTAGTGACAAATAGTCCTAGCAAAACCAAAGCCATTTCAAGAGCAGATCTATAGGTTATCGATCTTAGTTGACCCATTTTCTTCTCAACCTTTTATTAAGTGTATCCACACCAAACTTGTTGGCGAAACCAAAACTACAACAGACTTAGTTAATCAGAAAAATTAGTGATCATTTTAATTTCGTCTGGCTCAAATTTTCACTTCGAGTGAAAAGCGGCCGCGGTTATTGATACGGTCGTGGAAAAATAGATTGAATGAAAATCCTAATTAATCAGTGCCAGCGTCCGCCATTTGTTTGAGTACCGCATGACCCAGCACTCCGTTGGGGTTTGCGAGCGTCTCAATGATTTCGAAATGGTTGTAGTTCTCAGCGACAATTAGATCGACCGACTTGCCTGCTTCTGCGGCCGCCTCAGAAAATTCGATAGATTGCCGCTTAAACTCTGGCGTCTCGTAGCTTCCATAAGCCACGATGAGTGGCGCGTGCAGATTTTCGATGTGATGAAGCGGACTCATGTCATGTTCCATATCATGGGTGAAATTCACATATTTGCCTCGAGAAGACAATCGCACCGGCTTCATATCGAACATGCCACTGCAGCAAAGCCCACCCTTGATAAGGTCCGCGGGCAAATCGGCCTTCTCCATCCAATTCGTCGTTAGCATTACCGCGGCGAGATGACCACCGGAAGAATGGCCAGACACGTAGATTTGATCGCTGTCACCTCCAAACTCACCCGCGTTTTCATATATCCAGGCAATCGCTCTGCGCAATTGATCCGCTATAGGATAGAGACTGTCACCAACGTCTTGTATCCAACTAAAATCGGGAACCACGTAATGTACGCCTGAATCAACAAAGAGTTCGGCCGGAAACCCGTAACTCTCGGCTGTACCTTGTTGCCAAGCGCCACCATGAATAAAAACGTGTACGGGCGCGTTGCTTTTTGTTGTTGGGTAAACATCCAACGACTCGACCACGGCCGGGCCGTAAGAAAATTTCAGCGGATCGCCAATGCGCGCTCGAACCAAATCACTGTTTGATCCCCACCGGTCGATAACCTGGGCGATGTTCGGCGCATAGATGAACTGTGAGTAAGCGTCATCGAGTTCTTTCTGGTTCATGCTTAACCAAACTGGCGATGCTTTGTTTTCCTGGGCTGCACGTACCAACAAAGGCGTAGTTAAGGCGCATGTGGCGCCGATGCCCAAATTGCGCAGAAACGAGCGACGTGTCGATTGTTGAGTGCTTAATGTCCCGATGACTCTATCCCTCCGGCATCCAAATAAAATCTGCGTTCGTAAATCGCAAGATACGAACATTCATTAACTATCCCATCAATGTTGACAGGATGCATTTCGTTAGCGAAATCTATATGTGAGTAGGATTCGCTCACCTGGGCAATCATGGAGCCCCGGCACGTTAACAAATTTTAAAGCCCACTCCTTGATCTCCAAATCCTGATCACGCATCATTCAGAATATGACTAAGTCAGTCCTTTTTTTGTGTTCGTCAGCATCATCTTTGCCGGAATCGAGTCGGCAGCTGATGCTGCAAGCATTGTAATTGATGTCGATCATAACAATGGATACGAAATACATGGTTCAACGCATGCTGAAAGTCATGAACATAATGGCACCCAACCTTTCGAGGCCCTTGATGACGACCGAATTTTGTCGTTCCGCGATGTAGCCTCGGAGTTCCTGCACCTATAGTAAACAAAAGAAATACAAACAGCGTTCTCAACATCTTCATCTCCTCGAGAGGATTCAAGGTAGCTCGGAATTTCCGCGTTTGGTGTCGTGTTTATAGCAACAACCCGGAATCTGAACGACGGCTTTGGATCACAAGCAGGCCTTTTACACGATATTGCCTCAACGAACTATTGGGACAGGCACAGTAATACCAATTTTTGACATGCGATTGTTACGCGCGTACCGTTTGATAATCCTTTTTCTGAAAAAAAACGATGGCAATTTCTCAATCAGCCGCTCAATCCGGCGACCCGCGTGTCTCACTCGTCGAACGCTATCAGCAAGTTCGTGCTGCAACGCTTTCGCTTTGTGAACACCTGGAACCTGAAGACTATGTCGTGCAGAGCATGCGGGATACCAGTCCTACAAAGTGGCATCTCGCGCATATTACTTGGTTTTTCGAGCGGTTCGTTCTCAGAGAATACACCAAGACCTATGACTGGTTTAACGAGGATTTCGATTACGTCCTGAATTCTTATTTTTATACAGTCGGTGGCATGTATGCACGGCCAGATCGCGGCCTGTTGACTCGGCCAACCGTGAAGGAAGTCGTCGCCTATCGAAAACACGTCGACAACGCGATGCTTGATCTGATCGCCGAAAAAAATGGCGACAAGGACTTCGATTTCCTCATTGAGGTCGGTCTCACTCACGAGCAGCAGCATCAGGAACTCATTCTCACCGACATAAAGCATGTGTTTTCTGTGAATCCCACATGGCCGACTGTAAATCCGGCGCTCTCTCCGCCGCCAGCTTCGCAAGCTTCGCCATACGAATTTCGTAATGGCCCGTCTGGGATCCATGAGATCGGGCATCAGGACAGCAGTTATTGCTGGGACAATGAATTGCCGCGCCACCCGGAATTAATTTCAGAACATCAGATTGGCTCACGTCTTGTAAACAATGGTGAGTACCTCGAGTTTATTCGCGATGCGGGATACTCGAATCCGAAGTTCTGGCATTCTGACGGTTGGGCGACCATCAACCGGGAGGGTTGGAATCGACCGCTTTACTGGACAAAAGAGCTTGATGCCGAATTTACGCTCGGCGGTCAACGCGAACTCGATTTAAATTCGCCGGTGACCCATGTGAGTTACTACGAGGCATTCGCATATGCCAAGTGGGCAGGCGCCCGCCTGCCGACTGAAGCGGAATGGGAACTCGCCGCAAATGAAGAAGAGGTTGTTGGAAATTTCCGGGAATCGAAATACTGGCATCCGATTGCCGCCACAGGTTCACAATTGTTCGGCGATGCTTGGGAATGGACGTCCTCAGCCTACCTGCCCTATCCCGGATTCGTGCCGTTGCCCGGAGCGCTTGGCGAATCGAATGGTAAATTCATGTCCGGCCAAATGACGGTCCGCGGTGGTTCTTGCGTGACCGCAACCGAACACATGCGCGCGAGTGTTCGCAGCTTTTTCTATCCACACCAGCGCTGGCAGTTTCTCGGAATCCGCCTCGCCAAAGACGGTAGTTGAGAATTCCGTCGATCGATGTGCCAACCAGCGATGCGTGAGGCCTCCCTTACCGAGCAAGAGAACTCTGCGGAAGCAGAACTCGATGAAATCCTCGACGGGTTGAGCCGCCCACAAAAAACCCTGTCACCGAAATTTTTCTACGACGCGCGTGGCTCCATACTGTTTGATGCCATTTGCGAACTCCCAGAATATTATTTGACGCGAACGGAACTCTCGATAATGCAAATGACTATCGATGAGATCACGACATTGGTCGGCCCGCAAGCAAGTCTTATTGAGTTTGGCAGCGGCTCGAGCTTAAAGACGCGAATGCTATTGGAAAAGCTTGACCGGCTTGCCGCTTATGTTCCGGTCGACATATCACGTGAGCATCTCTTGTCTGCTGCTGAGTCTCTGGCGGCAGATTATCCTGCAGTTGAGGTGTTGCCGTTGTTAGCGGATTTCATGCAGCCCTTCGAGCTGCCAAATCCAAACGTCATGCCGTTGCGAAATATAGTCTATTTTCCAGGCTCTACGATCGGAAATTATTCGCCCGAACAAGCACATAGCTTGCTGCAAGTTATGCATGTCGAAGCAGGGAAAGATGGGGCGCTACTTATCGGAGTGGACCTACAGAAAGATACAGCCATTATCGAGCGAGCCTATAACGACAAAGCCGGTGTTACGGCCGAGTTCAATCTGAATATGTTGTCACGGATCAATCACGATTTCGGCGCCAACTTCGATCTTAACCTCTTTCGGCATAGTGCCATCTACAACGATGAATATGGCAGAGTGGAATTGAATCTGATCAGCGAATGTGAACAAACCGTTCTCATCGGCGGCCGGTCAATTCATTTCGACACAGGGGAAGCGTTGCTTACTGAGCATTCGCACAAGTACACGCTGGAACAATTCTCCGGCATGGCAGACCGTGCAGGATTTGTGGTCCATAAGGTATGGACCGATCCCGAACAGCTTTTCAGTATTCAGTACTGCTTGCGTGTGTAAGGGGCGAAAAGAGAACGAGATGATCCGCTTTCAATTCGATCCGTGCTTTAATTGATGTATGCATGGATGTTTCCAGCGTCTTGGCTATCTTTGCGCGTATAGGATTTAGGTCGACATAGGCCATACACGTCAAGAGTGCTTTGTAGTCCAACAAGGCCTGGGATTTGAAGCGCCCTTCCCAGAATCGACCTTTGCAACGGTCCTCACGATTAGCCCGCCGCACCAATGGTTCGTTAATACAACGCATGAACCAACTCAGGTCCGCAAGGTGCTCCCGCCAGATCGCAATGGTTGCAACTGATGTCGCGTCCGGGACTTTGTATAGATTACCCCAGCGTTCGATCACTTCGTCATCGCTTAAAGCGTTTGCCTGTTCCGGCTTTAGTTCAACAACCACATGATAGTGATTACTCATGACGGCATAGGCCATGAGATCGATTGCAAAAACATCAGACAGAGAAATTAAACGATCTTCCAGCCACTGCCTGCGATGCCCAAAGCTTTTGCCTGTGAATCGATCTTTACCGCACAAGAATGCGCGCCTCACACAGCGTGAAGTGCAGTGGTAGTAACGAGTGGCATCAAGACTAACAAGTTGGCGGCGTGGCAATTGAGTCCGTTAAAGATGAACGCCATTTCACTCTAAAAGGCATCGTCGTGCACGCCGCTTATGTGCGCTTTCTACTGCGCTTTTGTTGACAACGCTAAAGCCGCTACGGTGTAAGCTCTGAATGGTGCGCTTAGTTTCGGCTCCGTCGTCGAACAAATAATCAAGACCCCTACCAAAAAATTCGAAGAAGAAGTGGCATTTTCCTATTGTAAAGTTGGATAGGAAATTGGTATTACGAGTCCCGAATTGGCTACTTGAATATCAGGTCGACGCAGCTTCTGTCGCCGAACAAACCGATATCTTTAGGGAGAGATGAAACATTAGCGCGACTATTAGGCTCATGTTGCCAAGTTAAGACATCGTTCCCAGGAATCAACCAAAATGCTAAACAAAAAAAGCCTGGCAACTCGAACGAGTTGCCAGGCTGGTTGTTACCTCACGAGTCTCAGTCTATTACCAACAAATCGACCGTAAACGTGGCTGATACGTCTTGACGCGTTCGACGAGGGTCAGTATCAAATATAACCTTACCAGTGATCGTATGCGACCCGGGCGCCAGCGTAGTGGTATCCAATGGATTCGCCGCCCCTACTGAACCTCCGTTGAAGTCGTAAGGCTCAGTGGTGTCAACGGACAGCAAATTCCCCTGGGTAATTGACGTGTCCATGTACCACTTGACTTTTACGATAGGCGACATATTAGCCAGCGGCGACTTGAATACATAGATCGTACCAGTCACATTCCCCCCGTCTAACAACAGCGGGGTAGAACGATCTGCTGATGTGCTGTAACAGAGCCAGACCTGTCCATCCACCGGACATGGCGTAGCGTCAGGCGCCACTTCGATCGTCACCATCGCGGGGGCGCTCGGCCCGTCGGTATCGTTAGCCGTATACATGAATGTATCCGGACCAGAGAAGCCCGGGTTCGGCGTATACGAGAAACTGCCATCAGAGTTAAACGTGAATCCCGTTGTCGGTACAGCGTTGGCTGGCGCCGGTCCTACAAGTGCTGCTGTGATTGCTGAGTCATCAGGGTCGGAATCGTTCCCCAGCACGCCAGGTGCCGCTACCACCAGCGGTGTATTGAATCCCGTGTCGTACATATCGGGATTCGCCACCGGCTCGGCGCTACCAACCTGAATCGTGACCCGTGCAACGTTGCTGCGCGGATCCGCACCATCAGTTGTGTCTACGTCGTAGGCAAAGCTGTCCACTCCGCGAAAGCCTACATCAGGCGTGTACGTGAAGCTGCCGTCATTATCCAGTGGATCCACTATGCCGCTGGCAGGTCCCTCCATCGCGATCATCACCGGATTCTGCACAATGCCGCTGCTATCACCGTCCGAGTCATTATCCAGCAGATTGTCGTCGAGCACTTGATCTACATTGATTACATAGTCGTCAGCGCGTGCTGTCGGCCCGTTTAACCGATCGACAAAGGTTGGCAGTGCGATGCCAGTTCCCATACCGCCAGAACCAACCGCTTTCACAACAACGCCGTTTTCAATTAACAAACTTGGATGATCGAACGGCGCAGCTTCTTCTTTGACCCTGTGATCTGTAAACGTCATGAGGAATGTCTTCAGATCGGCAACGCCATCCGGATTGCCGCGCAGATTACCTATTCCGCCGACCTCCGGATCAACGTCGGCAATGTTGTCACCGATAAAGTCCGCACCACGCGCATAGAACGCGATGACATCTTCAAGACTGACATGACCGCCATTGTGCATATACGGCGCTGTCAGCTCGACGTTCCTGAGTGATGGCACTTTGAATGCGCCATTGACCGCTATCGGCTCGCCAATCGTCGAGGCACCCGGTGAGCGAACAAACATGTTGGGATCAACGACAAGAAAGTCCGGCCGCGGAAGTGCGCCGGGAATCGGCGCATCCAGCCCGTCATCGACATGTATGCCGCTTTGCAATTGACTCGAGAACGACAACGGATTGCCGAAGTCATCCTGACCACCTACACCGAGATCTTCGCCTGTTGGTCGTATCGCGATGTTATAGAAGCCTATATCGTATATTGCCGATGGTGCCGGTAAGCCGAGCTCCAGCGCGGCTATGCCCTGTTCCATTAGCATTCGTTCGACAATCTGTTCGACAGGTTCGGCTGCGGGCACCGCTCCGGTCATGAACGGCGTGGTGGCCGCACTCAGTACTGAACCACCGTGACAAGCTGCACATTCGCCGCCAAGGAAACTCATCATTCCCGCGGTTTCTGCGTTTGTCAGGATATCAGCAGGATCAAACGGTGCAGAGTTCGCAACGTTGGGTTCCGTGGCATCTCCCATTAGAGCAATCGCCAGATCGAGTTTCTGTTGCTGCGTGCCACCCATGCCTGGTGTGCCGGCGCGGAAGCGATCCCACTTGGAATCATCTGATATGAGCGTGAACTCCCACTTCTGAATAGCAAGCCCCCAGAACATGGAGAAGTTTGCTTCCATCAGGGAGTACAAGACACCGTCAATCATGACGCCATCACCATTCCAGTATTTAGGATCAAACGCCATCATGATGAGCGCCGGATAGGACATACTAAGCCCCATGCCGCCGGGCCCAGCGCAACCGCCCGCAATGATACAGGTCATTGCTGATGCCGCACCGAAGACACTGTCATCTGATGCGATCGTTTGCTTCGCAAGCGGCGTCAGGTTAAGCAATTTTTGGCCCAAGTCAGGGAACGTCCGATTACTGTAGGACATCTCGACGTCGCTAGTCGGTGGAGCGACAGCCTGGGACGCCAGGGAGGAGAACCTGACCCTAAGCTGCACGCCCACTGGGGCCGCGCCACCCGGTCCGTCATTATCGACGAATACCACAGCGCTGTTATCACGTGCACCAAACGGGTTCCGGCCATTGAAGACAAAGTTCGCCCGACCATCCCAGAAATTGCGCACGTTGAACGCCGCATTGATGTTGGTTGGCGTGTTGCGTCCGGTTACGCGGCGATGTTGTGTGCCGTTGATATCCACGAAATCCGGATCGAGCATGGCAGGGGCCGTGAAAGACTCAGCATCGCTACCGATATTCACACCAGCAAAATCTCTTTGCGGAAGACCCTGCGAGCCAACAGCGTCATTGATGCTTCTTGTTACTGCCGAGTTTCGATTAAGCGGATCGGCAAATTGGTGGAAGTTGAAATCTGCAAGGTCCAACGTTCCGCCAGGGCCGCCGCTGCTGACCTCAAAGCCACCCGACTTTGGATTGACCGTATTCAGAACACGGTTGTCAACACCAGCATGATAGTGGCAAGACGCACAGGACTGCTTACCGTCACTACCTGTCTGTAAATCCCAGTAGAACGCCCGACCGAGTGCTATCGTCGCGTCATTGCTGGCAATAATGCCGTTACCTTCGATAAGTTGATCATCTTCCAGCGGAATTTCGCCTTTCAACGTCGGCGGTAATACGGCAATCAGCGGTTGCGAAATGAATGACCGAGTAAGTGTTACTGGATCACCGTCAACAATCGCAATGGTCGCAGTCAATGTATGAATACCAATTGGCAACGTATCTAGATTGAACCCCGGGTTGTCCAGAGTGGCTCCAACTGCACCCAGATCATATGGCGCGAGCGTGTCGGTATTAACAACCCACTCAGCAAGTGTGCCGATATCGAATGTATACGTCACACCCGTAATTACGGGTGGCGGTGTATTCTGCGGATCGACCACCGGAATACAGCTGACCAGGTTACAGGTATTCGACTCACCTATGAAAACGAAGATCTCGCCAAAAAACAGTTCCAGTACACCGGTAGGGTCCGGAAACATTTCAGCCGCAGCAAATAGACGCTCGGGGCCTTCGCCTATGCCAAATTCCCACGACCCCGTCGCAGGCGGTGGCACCACATTATTAGCCACCGTAAATGTGACCGTGACGTCCTGTCGTACCCGAGGACTGCCACCAAATATAATCTTCGCTGTGATGGTATGCGGCCCATCTGCCAGCGCCGTAGTGTCTAAAGGAATCGCAAGACTATTCCCCCCAATAAAATCGTATGGCGCTGCTGAATCCGTATTGAGAACGTTGGCCTGTTTTATGGGTGAATCCATGTACCATTTGACTTTTCGGAAATTGGACGACGGCGAAATCGGGTTGACGAATACGTGGATGTTGCCGGTTACGGATGCACCTTCCAATCCGAGGCCGAGCGAACGATCCGAACTTGTCGAATAGTTTACGGCAAACACCTCTCCGCAACATAGTTGCGCCGCAGATTCCGAACTGTAAAAGCTGATAGATAATAGCAAGACACTTACGCAAACCGTAAGCCCTTCTCGAAATCTTTGTCGAATAACATTTATCATGAGGGAGTCCCTTCGCAGTGTCATAATTTATTCCTAAATTATCTAATGTGGTTATTTAATTTTTATTTTTTTGTGCAATCTTTTTTATTTTTTTGCGCTTTTTTTTCGGGCCATTGTCAACAAGAAGCTAACCGATGACCATTTAACATCGGTGCCTAACGTAACCGCAAAAATTCACGCCTTGAGATTAAGTTGACATAACTACAAAAAGAAAATTTTTTTTTCGCGACCGCTAGTTTTGCCAACACAAACAAATTGTAAATATAATCGACGCAAATTTTCTTAAGCTGTTAGAAACAATAGATTTCACGGCAATAAATTTTATTGTGTTAAATGTAAGTTTCGTCGACACCAACATGTTTTACAAAGTGTAATGCCCGTCGACACCAGTCTGTTTGCGCAAACCAGAATTGGCTAGCCCCGTCATAATAGGTCCAGTTGCTATTTTAGGGTTTCTCGATACTGGAGGAACCGATGAAGGGCAAGCGATTTACAGAAGAACAAATAATAAGGGTTTTACAAGAGGCAG
>JABIUH010000307.1 GCA_018701055.1 Woeseia sp.
CTGCATATTTGAATTCGTGTATTTCGCGCGGCCTGATTCGATCATCGACTCATTGTCTGTATATAAGGCGCGCTTGCGCATGGGCGAACAATTGGCCGGTCAGATTGTCCGCGAATGGCCGGATCATGATGTTGATGTAGTCATACCGATCCCCGACACCAGTCGGACGGCAGCGGTGCAGGTCGCCTACCACCTTGGCGTGAAATACCGCGAAGGATTCATAAAAAATCGCTACATAGGGCGTACGTTTATCATGCCCGGTCAGGCTGAGCGCACGGAGTCGGTGCGCCGAAAACTCAACGCCATAGATCTCGAATTTCGTGGCAAGAACGTATTGCTGGTGGATGATTCGATTGTCCGCGGCACAACGTCCCGCCAAATAATCAAAATGGCCCGGGAGGCCGGGGCCAAAAGAGTTTACTTCGCTTCTGCGGCGCCACCTGTGCGTTATCCGAACGTGTACGGCATCGATATGCCATCAGCATCCGAGCTCATTGCGAGCGGGCGCACCGTGCCACAAATCGAAGAGCTTATCGGTGCGGATCGACTCATATATCAGGACTTACATGGGCTTATTCGTTCCGTGCGCCACGATGATTCGAAAGTCACGCAATTTGATACGTCTTGTTTCTCTGGCGAATACGTCACCGATGATGTTACGCCTGATTATTTGAGTGCGTTAGAGGCTGCTCGGTCAGACGATGCAAAGGCGCGGCGAAATGCCAAGTGGACCAGCCCAGAACTCGCGATCGACGACGAGGATGTGGACGCCGACCAGGCTGTTAACGCCTGATTCGATCGCACGAGCGGCGGCTCAATCACCTGGGGCAAAGGGGTCCATTCTGACATGAGCGTCAAAGTGATGATTATTGACGGTCATGCAGACTTTCGTACGTTGTTGATGCACCACGTAACAACGCATTGGCCTGACGCCATAATTTCCGCCTACGACCCCACGTCTGCAGGCCATCTGCCCGTACAATTTTCCGGTGCCGGAAACGACATCATCTTGCTTGGTGAAAACCAGGGCGAGCGTGATCCATTATTGACCTTGCGTCAATTCACGGCCGTGCAAGGCATTCCGGCGATCATTTTTTTTGGCACGAACCGTAAGGAACAAGCATTGAAGGCGGGTGCGAGTGCCTATTTCCAAAGCGACAACGTTAAACACAACGCCTTTATCGTGCGCATGAGCGACTTATTGCGGAGTCGTCAAAGAGTCGCGTCAACGGATTCGCTTTTTGTCGGAGACGCGGGAACTGGTATTCACCCGTTGATAAAGGGCTATCGCTTTATCAAAAGACTCGCCGCCAGCGAGCACTCAGCTGTTTATTTGGCGCACAAAGAATCGGCTGACGTCAAGATGGTGCTGAAAGTGCTGCGGCAGGTACCCGATGTTTCAGATGGTCTCGGTGCATTTGACCGGTTCCTGCAGGAATATGAAATGATTGCTGAGCTTGATCATCCGAACATTGTTCGGATCTACGACTTGGGCGTAAGCGACGACCATGCGCATATTGCAATGGAGTACGTGCCCGGCGGCGACTTAAAACTGCGAATCGAACAAGGTGTGCAGGAACATGAGGCCATTGAATTTACGCGCCAAATCGCAGGTGCGCTTGGCCAACTACATTCGCTTGGAATTCTGCATCGAGATTTAAAGCCCGGCAACATCATGTTGCGTGCTGATGGCACATTGGCGCTGATTGACTTCGGTTTGGCAAAACGCATGCGTTTGGAGCAAGAGATCACCGGTCACGGTGAAATTTTTGGCACCCCGTATTACATGAGCCCGGAACAAGGTCATGCGGAGGACGTAGATGAACGCAGCGATATTTACGGCCTTGGCGTCATCCTTTACGAAATGCTCACAGGTCAGAAACCTTATCTCGGAACAGACGCTATGAGCATAATTCTCAAGCACGCCAAGGCCCCGGTACCGGTGCTGCCGTATCGACTCAGTCAGTACCAGGTATTGATCAATATGCTCTTGGCTAAGCGCCGTAAGGATCGCTTGCAGAATGCTGAAGAGGTATTGGCTTGGCTGTAGCAACCGTACCGTCGGTGATCATTGAATTCCTGGATGTTGCGACGCCTGAAGCATGGATTGACGAAGCGATCGAACGGCTTCCGGAATTATTGCACGATCACGCCAATTGCGAATTGAAGGCCGCTGGAACCGCGCTTGGATTTATCTATCGCTATCCTGATCGAGCGGAGCTTGCGTACAGGATGTCGCGTTTGGCGCGAGAAGAGCTGCGTCATTTCGAACAAGTTCGAAAAATGCTGGCGGACCGGAATATCGATTTCGTGCACGTATCTGCATCGCGCTATGCGGGTGATCTTCGGCGTGCCTGCCGTGAGAAAGAACCGGAAAGATTGTTAGATATATTAATCGTGGGTGCCTTAATCGAAGCGCGTTCCTGTGAGCGATTTGCGGCACTTGTACCGCGATTGCCTGCTGACATTGCCGGATTTTATGCCGGGTTGCTCGCATCCGAGGCTCGACACTTTGAGCACTACTTGAATTTTGCACGCGCGGAAGTGGCGATTGATGACGACGCCTTCGAACGGCGCTTAGTGGAGCTTAAAGCGCTAGAGGCTCGCCTGATAACGGCGCCAGATTCACAGTTCAGGTTTCATTCTGGAGTTCCGAGTTCGTCCAGTAAAGATTGAACGTTTGCGCTGGTCGAGGCGTGTTGAAATTTATTGCACTAAAGATCAATCTGCACCGTCCCTTAGCTCAGGAAATAAGATTGCAGGCAGATTGAGGGTCAGAGTAATACTCTGACCCTCACTGTAATTAGCGCGGCATCGACTCCAGTTGTGGACCACTTTCATCCCAACGCACAACACTGCCGTGTTCATACCAGTCGCCGAGCACAATGCGGGTTGCAGGTTGATCGTCAACCAGTAATTCGTGCACCGCGGGTCGATGGGTGTGGCCGTGTAGCATAGTGTTAACGCCTGAGTCGCGAAGCGCATTTGCAATTGCGGTGTGGTTTACATCAGAAATTTCGGCATCAATCGTGCTGCCATGAGCGAGGCTGGCAGCGCGTGCTTGCTCAGCGAACGCTAACCTTTCCTGCAATGACTTCGACAGCATCATGGCTTGCCAATGTGGGTCACGCGTCATTGTGCGGACCGCCTGATACTCAACGTCATCCGTACAATACGCATCGCCGTGGCTGAGCATGACTTTCTGACCATAGAACTCTGCGACAAACGGGTCCGATAGAATTTGGACGCCGGCCTCATCGGCAAAGTCTGTACCGATCATGAAGTCGCGATTGCCATGCATGAAAAATATGGGCACCTTTTTACGGGATAATTTCTTTAGACCCTGTTTGATCCATTGGTAGTGTTCGTTAGGGTCATCGTCGCCAACCCACGATTCAAACAGATCGCCAAGTATGTAGAGCGCCTCGGCATTAAGGGCGTCAGTTTCGAGAAAACGCAAAAACTGGTCGGTAATATCGGGTCGATCTGCGTCGAGGTGCAGATCCGAAATAAATAATACGGTCATCAGCGTTACTCGAATTCGTAGCGGGAAGCTTTATTGATCAAAATTGGAACGTTAGGAACATCCTCAGATAACTCGCCGCGGGATCCCGTGCGCACGTTCGCGATCAAATCAACGATTTCCAATCCTTCAATCACAACGCCGAAGACGGTAAATCCCCAGTGGTCTTTCTCAGGGTTTAAGGAGTTGTTATTTTTCACATTGATGAAGAATTGAGCTTTCGCAGTATGTGGCTCATTCGATCGCGCCATCGCAATTGTGCCGCGCAAGTTTCTTAGGCCATTGCCGGACTCATTGAAAATGTGAGCGGAAGGTTCCTTCAGTTTGGGACCAGGTGTGTAGCCGCCACCTTGAATCATGAAATTCGGGATGACGCGATGGAAAATCGTGCCGTCATAGTAGCCGTCCTCGACGAGGGCTAAGAAATTGGCCACCGTAATCGGTGCGCGTCGTCCATCCAGCTCCAGGATGATGTCGCCCTCAGTCGTTTCGAACTTAATGTAAGGGTGGGCAGGGACTTTTTCCTGCGCTGAACCAACAAGGGTCCAGCTTAGGGCGAATAGGCAGAGTAGTAATCTGATCATTGGGGATCCGTAAAACATAAGGTCAATCGAACGATACCAAAGCCGGTGGCGATGCTAAAGCATGGGATTTCAACATTCTTGGTTCGATAGGGCGATTTTCAAATTGACTGGCCAGAAGACCGGCCGTATGATCGTGCCCCCGCCGGGCATGCCTGCGCGGGGAGCGGTAAATCAGTCGGGGCATGGCGCAGCCTGGTAGCGCATCTGCTTTGGGAGCAGAGGGTCGGGAGTTCGAATCTCTCTGCCCCGACCATTTTTAGTTCGATGAGTCATTCCGGCCGGTGGCGGGAGAAGCCGATACGGAAAGGCTGACGCTGTCTAAAACCAATCAAGTTGCGCCCGTAGCTCAACTGGACAGAGCATCGGCCTTCTAAGCCGAATGTTGCAGGTTCGAGTCCTGCCGGGCGCGCCAGGTTTTCCTGGAGATGTGAGCAGGGAGATGTTGGTAGGTGAAAACCTACCTTATAGTGCGTCAATTGAAGCACCGCAGTGACCAGCCGCGATATTGAACGAAGGCAGTTGGCGTGATCGGATTAAGGAGAGAACCTCGGTTCGACAAAATTGCGAAGAGTGATTTTGGGTCGAATTTGAATGTCAGTCGAATTGGGGCGGAGATTTTCGTAGTATTGAATAATTATGGTGGGCGTAGCTCAGTTGGTAGAGCCCCGGATTGTGATTCCGGCCGTCGCGGGTTCGAGTCCCGTCGTCCACCCCAATTCGCCTGCATCGTTGAATCGGAGTACAGCGGTTGGCGCGAATTGATCTTTAGTGCGGAATTGTTATTGGTAAATTGACAGATTCCGCGGCTGAATGAAGGTGATGATGGGTAGAGCTCCGCATAGTAGAAATAGTGTTTAGAATTTGTACTTAAGATCACAGGTTCGTCTGGAACGAATTTGGACGTGCCGCCGAGAATCGGCGGGTAAAACCACGGACGGTTTTAATCAATTTGCGCCGGTCGGGTAAGATTGACTTCGTTCCTGGCCGATATTTAGCGAAGAGATAGCGCGCATTTCTGAGGTGGTGCTAAAGATCAATTTGCACCGAACAATTTGTAGCTGATTAGATAACAGGCAAATTGGGCCTTTAGCTCAGTTGGTAGAGCAGGAGACTCTTAATCTCTTGGTCCGGGGTTCGAGCCCCCGAGGGCCCACCAATTTTCCCGTTTAAAAACAAATGGATGCGAATCGAATACTCGACCAGCAGGTACCAGCTTGCATTTGATGGTGCGGTTAGAGCGCACCTTGTGCTCGAAAGTGCCCACAGCCAAAGATTGTGGGTTATTGCAATGGCCGTTTCGATTACGAGGCGAAAAACTAAGTCGGGAGAGAACCGTTATCGACCCCAAGTTCGGGTGCCGGAGCATCGCCACGTTTCCCGGACATTTACGCTGAGCAAGTCAGCAAAGGCTTGGGGAAGAAAGGAAGAAGACAGGCTCAGAACTCTCATTCCGGGGAGTGCGCTCAGCCGGAAGGTTACTGAAGCAATTGAGCGATATGCGAAATATAGTCTCCCCCAATTGAAGTCTAGGGTGGCCCGTAAACGGCATCTGGAATGGTGGGATAGGCGTAAGCTTCCCCGCCAAGGCCATCATGGTCTCTTTCTTCGTTGTATTCGAGCATCCATGCTCAGGTGATTTCACGGATCTCATCAAGATTGCGGAACAACCAGGTACTTAGTACCTCGCTTCGATAGGAACGATTGAAGCGTTCAATGAACGCGTTCTGATTGGGTTTTCCCGGTTCGATGTAATCGAGCATGACGCCGTTTCCCGTGCACCAGTCAACAAACACTTCGCCCAAAAATTCTGGGCCGTTGTCCGTTCTCAAAACATCCGGTAGGCCACGTTCGTCTTTAAGTTGCTCAAACACTCGAACCAAGCGCGCACTCGGAAGCGAGGTATCGATCTCAATGGCAAGTGCCTCGCGATTGAAGTCATCAAGAACATTGAAAGTGCGAAAGCGCTGGCCGCTGTAAAGCGTGTCGCCCATGAAGTCTGCCGACCACACCCGATTCGGTGCGTCAGGAACGAACAGCGGCAGCGGATTGCGCGCCGGCATGCCAGCTTCTGCTTGTTTCAAAACCGACACGATCTGCGTGTCGCTGAAATTCGACTTCTTCATGGTCTTCCTCCTGACAGTATTCTGCCAAAATTCTCTACCTATGAATGGTCTACCTTCTGGGGAAGCCTACGGGCGTGCGAAGCCATTACTAGATTCCATTATTTTCAGTGATTACAGTAATCTCTGGCACGACCATAAATAATTTAATACCGTCTTTCGCGGTATGATGAGCTGAATAACTACTCAAATTAGGCCTAACAGTGAACCCAGTTTATGTTGCAGCTCGCATGGTACGCCGCTTCCTTCCGCTGTCAGTGATGCATTTCATGATGCGTCACCGTATCTTGGTAAAGCCTGGCATGGAGAGCTACGCCCCGAAAGCAGCGGTTGAGAGATACGTTAAGGCGATGGATGCAAGCGGAATTTCTCTGGCCGGAAAACGAGTAATGGACTTTGGTTATGGAGGCTACTTTGGTACTGGCGTTGAATTGTTGCGTAGGGGTGCCGCCCATGTGGTGCTCTGCGACCCGTACGCGACGATAGACGAGGCGGGCAATGCCGCGCTATTAGAGGAATATGGAGAGTATCTGATAAAGAAGAACGGCAAGACGTTACCCGATCCAAAATTCATGACCGTTCTCGCGAAGAACATATTTGAAATATCATCGGGCGAGGTTAAACGCATGGATATAATTTTGAGTACGTCGGTGCTCGAACACCTCGACGATGTGCAAGGCATCACCCGAGCGCTTGCAAAATTGACAGATGCGGAGGGCGTCAATTTTCATTTTGTGGATCTGCGCGACCACTTTTTCAAATATCCGTTTGAAATGCTTACGTTCTCTGAACGTATTTGGCATCGATGGCTAAATCCACCGAGCAACCTAAATCGGTATCGATTATCGGATTACGAGCGAATATTCCCACAGATATTCGGCAAAGTGGAAATTGAGATAGTGAACTGGGATGAGGCTCAATTTGAAAAATCTCGAAGTCGAATCAAGCCCGAATTCCTCACTGGCGATACCAACAAGGATTCTGCTATACGCATTAAGGTTTTGGCGGCTGAGCCGGTATGTCAATAGGCCCAAGAATAATACTGAAAAGTGCATCGAGCCTGTAAACGAAAACAGAGAACTGTAACTACTAATGAACGACCAGACCTACCAAAAGTGGTAGTTGAAAAAGAGCAATTTGAGGTTACGAACGACTTTAAAATCAACCATTCTGATACACTGCGCGACGCCAAATCCAGTATGACACCGATCACGGATACCGTAAGGGATACTAAAACCCACGAACGGTGAGACACAGTATTGGCGGGGTCGGTAGCGGCTATTCGATTCCGCTCCTAGCCTCCAATTTCCCTAAACGTGCGCCCGGGTGGTGGAACTGGTAGACGCTACGGACTTAAATCCGTTTGAAACCAGCGGGAATGGTTCTGCGTATAAATCGACGATTTTCGCAAACGCGCTCCCGCTTTGAACCTGCATCGAACTCAGGCTTCCCGTTGTTTGGTCACATTGCTACTCAATGAACAAAGGGCTGCAATTGGATTCGTATGGTGCACTTTTAGACACCTAATTGTACATAACCACCCTTAACTAACATTGTCTGCTGTTAGGAGTCTTTTTGCATTGATTCGCCCATGTAAGTGCTTGTTTGTAATTTACGCAAGACTCTTAATCTCTTGGTCCGGCGTTCGAGCCCCCGAGGGTCACTATTTTCAGGTAGTTTTTTCGGTCGCATCGGCGCAACATTCTGTCCACTTGGTACGCGCTTTTTACGCTCGTTGCTAGAGATCAATCTACTTGGAATGGACATCAATTCACGACTATGGACAACGGTGTTCTGCGAATTGCTGCGATTTAGTACCCAACGTTTGGTCGCCGCCGGTTAACGACATTGTAGAAATGCTCGCCAGTGTTACTGATGATTGGCCCATTCAATCGCAACACTTTCATGACACTGTGCGAAGCGGTGCACTGCTGGATAGAACGGATGGAGAAGATATCCGCTGCTGTCGGACTAGAGTGCTTATTTCCTTTTGAGAGCAACGATATTTTGCAGTTCGCCTTGGAGATGCCGGATGAATTACGCAATTTAGGCAAGACAAGCAAGCCGATATTGCGCTCATTGGCTGCCGACCTTTTTGATCGTGAGGTTGCCTATGGCGAGAAAAAGCAGCTCGCTGCGCCGATGTCCTTATGGCTGGATAAATCTGAGCAGTTGCGGGATGCCGTGCTGAATCTGAGAACCGGACAGCCGCATTCGCGAACACCTCAACATGGTGGCTGGGGATCGTTACCTCGCTCATTACGAAACAGAGGGCGCCTCGAGCGAATCAGTCGCCGTGCCGATATTCAGAATGCTCACATTTGAGATTTGGTTGGACGCATTTCTTTGAGTCCGTAGGCAGTCAATTCTGTCGAATTTTTCACGCCGATCGATATAGATCAATTTGTCGCTCACTTAAGGCTTAGCAAGTGAGTTTTTCGCGCTATAATGCACGGCTGAACTGAGAGCGGCGGGACATGCTGCGAATGTGGCGGAATTGGTAGACGCGCTGGATTTAGGATCCAGTGGGGCAACCCGTGAGAGTTCGAGTCTCTCCTTTCGCACCATTAATTATTTGAGAAAAAAATGAGTGAATTGACAATAAAGATTAAGAAAAAAGACGGCCTGAAAACAGAACTAAAGA
>JABIUH010000442.1 GCA_018701055.1 Woeseia sp.
AAGCTCGCGGTGCATATCAGCATCATGTCCTCTCTTGCGGCAGTCCTATCTGCGCTCATGAATAATGTCGCGGCGCTCGCCTTGCTAATGCCGGTGGATATGCAAGCCGCTCACAAAGCGGGTCGTAGTCCAGCGTTGTCTCTAATGCCATTATCTTTCGCCTCGATACTGGGTGGCATGATTACGCTTATCGGCACACCTCCTAACATCGTCATAGCAGAGTTTCGCAATGCGGCGTTAGGTGAGCCATACAAAATGTTCGATTTCGCACCCGTCGGGCTGACTTGTGCTGTAGTCGGCGTTGCCTATGTCGCATTCATAGGATGGCGACTGCTGCCAAAGGAACGGCGCGATTCTGATTCAGGAAAATATTTGTTCGAGCTTGCGGATTACATCGCTGAGCTGCGAGTTCCCGATGGGGCAGATATCATCGGCACAATCGTTCGCGATCTAGATGCGTCGGCTGAAAAGAGTGATGTTGAGATTGTTGGACTTGTACGTCGTGGCAAGCGCATGCCGGGACTTGCCCGGGATGTGGAAGTACGCGCGGGCGACATGTTGGTCGTAGAAGGTGACCCCGAGAACATCGAAGATGCCGTTGGCGGGCTGGGTCTTGAATACATGGGTACGGGTGAAGGCATCCTGGCCAAAGAAGATTTAGTCCTGGCAGAAGTAGTGGTCCCAGAATTGTCGCGACTCGCGGGACGCACGCCGATGTCGTTACGCCTGCTATACCGCTATCGCGTTGCGATTGTCGGAGTATCGCGGCGAGGAAAACGCTTTCGTGAACATGTTAGAAAGCTGGAAACGAAAGCTGGCGACGTTCTGCTGTTGCTTGGCGCTGAAGATCGCCTCGCTGATGTTATTAGCCGCTTAGGTCTATTGCCGCTGGCAGATCGCGGTCAGCGCGTAATACAGCGCGACAAAGCATGGTGGGCGGTTCTAATATTTGCGGCCGCGATTATCGCTGCCAGTGTTGGCATCGTTTATCTCCCAATAGCGTTGGGCTGTGTCGCCGGTGCGTATGTTTTTCTTAATATCGTACCGGTACGCAGTCTCTACGATTCCGTTGAATGGCCGGTGATTGTGCTTCTCGCCAGCATGATTCCAATTGGGTCCGCAATGCAATCGACAGGCAGTACGACCCTAATCGCCGAGGGCATCGTCAATATTTCTGCAGGCTATTCGCCGGTGGTTGTGTTGACGCTGTTGATCATCGTGACGATGACTTTGTCCGATGTTATGAATAACACAGCGACGGCCGTCATCGCGGCGCCAATTGCGATGGAAATTGCCGGCATTCTTAACGTTAATCCTGATCCCTTCTTAATGGGCGTCGCAGTTGCAGCTTCGAGCGCGTTCCTCACGCCAATTGGTCACAAAAATAACACGCTGATAATGGGGCCTGGCGGTTATCGCTTTGGGGATTATTGGCGCATGGGTCTGCCGTTGGAAATTATTATTGTTGCCGTTGCCGTCCCCACCATTATCACCGTTTGGCCCATGTGACTAGCTATAGGATGTAACGAATGAAGATGATGCAACTAACACTCGCTTTGATACTGATGATGGTGCACCCCGATGGCTTTGCAGCTGATCAAGATTTTCGGACCGCTACCGTTATTTCAGCAACAGCGCTCGAAACCGCAATGCACGAAGCGGCGCCAGACCGCGTGAGCGACCAACCGCTCAGTCACGTCGAATCTGCAGAAGGGCGATTGGGTATCGGCGTCGTCCATCGCCCGGTCATTGTGCTTGGGTCACCGATCGACGCTATTCAACATCACAGGCAATCTGAGGTTTACCGCGTCATGGCGGGCAAGGGCGTGCTTGTTACGAGTAAATCGATGGCCGATAACGCGGCAATTGATCCGCAAGGGTTCGTGGTGCAAAACCTGGTTGGCCCAAGTGATCGCGGAGTGATTGTCGACATCGAGAACAGCCAACCTATTGCGGCAGGCGATATCGTTATTATTCCAGCAGGTGTCGCTCACGGGTTTAGCGAGATCTCTGAGGCCATTACTTACATGGTTGTACGGGTCGACCCTGAAAGACTGGTTGCCTTGAAATGACCACTGAGTTGCATGACAAAGTTTGTTTGGTCACAGGTGCGTCGCGTGGAATCGGAGCAGCCATCGCCACGCTGCTGGCAGAGCGGGGCGGGAAGATTGCCGTTCACTACGGCAGCAACGAAGAAGCTGCGCAGGCAGTATGCAACTCGCTCAACGGTGAGGATCATCGGATTTTTGGTTGCGATTTGGCTGACGCAGCCTCGGCACCGAACCTGGTTGAGCGTGTGGTCAAGGCGTTCGGTCGTATCGATGTGCTGGTCAACAATGCAGGGATTTATATAGCGCACCCGGTGCTAAAGGTGAGCGGCGACGAATGGCTGCAAGCGTGGCGTCAAATATTTGAAGTCAACTTGGTTTCGCCGGCCGCGCTTTGCCAGTCCGCTGCGAAGGTAATGGCCACGAAAGATGGGGGTCGGATAGTCAATGTCGGGTCGCGAGGGGCATTCCGTGGAGAGCCACTTGGCCCGGCATACGGAGCAAGTAAAGCGGCACTGCATTCGATGAGTCAGTCGCTGGCCGTTGCACTGGCACCTGATAACATCCAGGTATTTGCCGTAGCGCCTGGTTTTGTCGAAACCGACATGGCGAAACCATTGCTCGAAAGTGAAGCAGGGGATGGTATTCGTGGTCAGAGTCCACTGAACCGGGTGGGTACACCTGAGGAGATCGCAGAAGCAGTTGCCTTTCTCGCGTCG
>JABIUH010000415.1 GCA_018701055.1 Woeseia sp.
ATTACGGCGGCAATACAGCGCGGACCAGGAGATTAGCCAATACGGCATTGGCATTCGATCCCAGGGAGGCCGGGTGACATTGACCGGTACGGTCGGCAGTTACGATATCCGTGATCGAATTGTCGATGCGGCAAAAAATACGCATGGCGTGGTCGCAGTCGACAGTCGCGTCGTGGTGAATACAAATCTATAGAAACATTGAAAATTGCGGTATCAGGCCCATTTCGGACGACCGCATAAAAATCGCAATAATCGAAGGTGAATAAGCAGTGGACATAAACAACAGAATCAAAGAGCAACTCGAGACGAATCCCGTATTGCTATACATGAAAGGGACACCCGATTTTCCACAATGCGGATTCTCTGGTCAGACGGTCGCTGCATTAAAAGCGGTCGGCCGACCGTTTGCATACATCAATATCTTCGAAGATCAGGAAATCCGAGAAGGCTTGAAAACCTACTCGAACTGGCCAACATTTCCGCAGTTATACATCGACGGCGAGTTGGTTGGTGGGGCTGACATCGTCGTGGAAATGTTTCATTCAGGCGAACTGAAAGAAATGTTGGTTAGCGACGAGTCCGCGAGCAGTTCTACCTAAAAACTTGGGATGGCGTAACCAGGCCATAATTGGGGATTCACGCCCATCTGTAAGCCTGGATATAACCACTTATGTAAACACTGTTTTTAACTGAGACGCGCATCACTGCGCCGTTATTCCGCATGGTTATAGTCATTAACTCAAGGAAGAGTTCCCCGCCGGGCAGGGCTCATCTGCACGCTGGCGAGCCGTTCGAGCAAAGTAGCAGCGGAGTTCTGTGCGATGAATATTTGGAGATCTGTACGATTGATGCTCGCGCGATCCTCGGCGTTGCTCGCGCTACTGGTAATCTCTGGTTGTGCATCAATGATTCCGATACCACCCGAACCGGTGGTCGTGGCAGAGCCCGAGCCCGAGCCCGAGCCCGAGCCCGTCCCTGAACCAATCATAATTGCCGAGCCATCAGTTGGTCCCGATTCGTCAATTGAACCACCATCTCCGGAACCGTTGCGTCCGATAGAATCGCCAATGATTTCGCCATTGGTGGCGATCGTTGTGGCTGACCGCAACCCTGCTTACGTAGTGGTCGCGGATGCATTGCAACAATACCTGGATCACCACGAAGTCTACGACCTTAGCGATCAAAGCCTCTCGTCAGAGGAAGCGTTTGCTGCAATCACCGACTCACAGGCGAAAGCGGTCGTAGCGATCGGGTTGCGAGCAGCTGAGGCTGCGAGTCGCCACGCTACCGTTCCGGTTGTCATTGGTCAGGTGTTCAACATCAGCGACAAAAACATACTGTCAGAAACAGTTAAGGCAGTAAGCGTATTGCCGCCGCTCGAATTACAGATCGAGGAGTGGCGAAAAATCGATCCGGACATCAAGAATGTTGGGGCTGTTCTTGGCACAGGTCATGAAGATTTGATTGCGGAAGCGAATCGGGCAATGGCGCTATACGATATTCAGTTTCACTATGCCGTTGCTGAATCAGATAGAGAGACCTTGTATTTGTTCAATCGATTGGTTCGCGAGATAGATGGCTTCGTACTCTTTCCTGACAATCGAATTCTTAGCCGTGCGGTGTTAACCGAGATGATGAGTGGCGCAGCACGTCATCAGGTGCAGGTGGCAGTTTTCAATGAACCCCTTTTGCAGCTCGGTGCAACCTTCAATGCAGGTTCGGTGCCCGTGAATATTGCGGCGACGATGACCGGAATCCTCGACGAAATGATAAAAGGAAATTTCGATCGAATCCCGGCGATTACAGCCTTGTCAGATATTTCAATAGAGACAAATCCAGCGGCTTTGCAAAAATTGGGGCTGTCCGATCCTTCTGTCCGCGTTGATAACACAATGGCAGACGCCCAGTGAAACAGTGGTTCGCAACCGTATTCGGCGTCATTCCCGAGATGCTCGATAGAATTACTCCGTCGCGCGGTGTCGGGAAGCGCGTGTTAATTAACGAAATACTGTCGTTACAACTGATCATTACTGCGATTATCGGTGCGTTGGCAATTGCTGGTTTGTACTGGGGCGGTCAATGGGTATTGCAGGACAACTACAGTCGTTGGGCGATGCAGTGGACCGAAGAGCTCAACGAACTCGGCGCGCCGCTTTATCTGCCGAATGACGACGAGGCGGCGCTCCGTCTCGAAAGTTTCATTAACAAATACCCGGAAATCGATCGCGTGTCGTATTACCAGGGTGATGGCTCTGTCATGTATGCGCTGGAAAACGAGTCGTCAGAGGGTGGTCGTTATCCAACTATAGATGCCGACATGCTCGAAGAATTGACTGAACTGGTAGGAGCGGAAGCACCCTATTTGGTTGACTCGAGTTTTCTGAACGCCCGCGAGTTCCAAATTATGGCGCCGGTGTG
>JABIUH010000337.1 GCA_018701055.1 Woeseia sp.
CCGGCGAAGTCTCAGAAGCTCAACTGAAGGAAACTGGCATTCGCGTTCGTGTCCCACGAGCGGAATAGTTTTGAGATTCTTACAATAGAGCCGCGACGACCTGAATCAGTTCTTGTTGTCGTTTACTCGCACGATGGCGATACTTTATTGCTAAAACGCTCTGTGCCCTTTGAATTTTGGCAGTCTGTAACGGGTTCCCTGGAAACGAACGAATCTCCAATTGAAGCTGCGCGACGCGAGCTATTCGAAGAAACGGGGCTCGGTGAACACGGTCACCTGGTTGACTCGGGTCGTAGTCGAGTCTTCGAAATTGATCTACGCTGGCGCGATCGCTATGCCGATGGAGTTACGGAGAACACGGAATACGAGTGGCATTTCTGCGCACCGAAATCGGAAGAGATACAACTCGATAGTGCTGAGCACACCGCATCGCGGTGGGTGCCACTTGGGTGCGCGGCGGATGAGGTGTGGTCTTGGACTAATAAAGAAGCTTTGAGCGCCTTATTATCGGAATTGCGTACAAATTCGCAGTCGGTATGATGCAGGACATCCGTCGTTAGTTGGCGCGACCAAACAACAGCACAAGGGATAGGAATGAATACTGAGGCAACTCAAGAAGTACGCATAACGCCGCGTTACATGCTTTTGCTGATCGTGTCGATTCCTGTTTTTGCATGGCTTTACTACCTGGTCGGCACGACGTTCTTTGCGTCACCATTATCGTTGCAAGAGTACGTCGTGTTTTCTACTCTTGTGGCAATTGTTGTGACCGGCTGTTACCAATTATTTTTCTGGGTTCAGCGTAATAACTTTCAATTCAAAACACGATGTTTTGTAACTTCATGGGATGCCAAAATTCCGTTTTGGCCGTCGTGGGTGTGGATTTATTCTTTTCTCTACTACATCGCAATCGGCTTTGTTGTTGCGTCTATTCAATCGATGGCCGAAGGTGTTTATCTGATTTTCGGCGCCATCATGCTGCTGCTTTCGCAGGTAGCCTTCTTTTATCTCTTCCCATCGACAGTACCGCCTGAGTTTAGGCAGTATGAATCGAATACGTGGGCGACAAAATTCTTGCGCTTCGTGCAGGGTAAAGATAATGGACGAAACTGCATGCCGAGCATGCACTGTTCCGTTGCGATGTACGTTAGTTTGGTTCTTTACCCAACAATCGGGAATTACGTCTGGACGTTCGTCGGGTTGATCGCGGTCTCATGTCTGTTCGTAAAACAGCATCAGATCGCGGATATTTTGCCGGGCATTGGGCTGGGTTATGTTGTTTGGTATCTAGCCCCAACCATCGCATAGCACCAAGGGTCAGAGTCTGCGACTCTGACCCCGATAGATTCAGTCTTCGCCCATCTTCTTAAGCGAGTAAAGTGCATCCAGTGCTTGCCTTGGCGTCATTTCGTCCGGATCAATGTCATCAAGCGCATCGACTAACGGATCTGCTTCTGGCATGGGTGGTGCACTGAGCGGCAACTGCGTTTGCGGGTGTTCGTAGACCTGTTGTGCCTCGAGTGTTGTCAGATATTTTTTGGCGCGACGAATAACCGCTGCCGGTACGCCCGCAAGAGACGCAACCTGAAGTCCGTAACTCTGATTGGCAGGTCCTTCCTTAACCGCATGTAGAAATATCAACTGACCTTTGTGTTCTGTCGCATCGAGGTGGGCGTTTTCGCAAGCCGAAACCTCATCAGCAAGTGCGGTGAGTTCGAAGTAATGCGTCGCGAATAAGGTAAATGCCTGCGCTTTTTCACCCATGTGATGCGCAGCTGCCCAGGCCAGTGACAACCCATCGAAGGTGCTTGTGCCGCGCCCAATCTCATCCATCAACACGAGACTGCATTCCGTCGCGTTGTTAAGAATAGTCGCGGTTTCTGTCATTTCGACCATGAAAGTCGAACGCCCGCCGGCGATGTCATCGGAGGCGCCGATACGCGTAAAAATTCTGTCGATGGGGCCAATGCGCAGACTGTCCGCCGGGACGAAGCTGCCAATGTGAGCAAGAATCGTAATGAGCGCTGCCTGACGCATGTACGTAGATTTTCCGCCCATGTTTGGACCGGTGATAACCAACAACTTGTGTTGATCATTCAGTATTAGATCATTTGCCACAAAGGGCGTATCGATAACCTGCTCGACGACCAGGTGACGGCCGCCGCGAATCTCAATGCAGGGTTCGCTGGCGAGCTCAGGTTTGATGAGATTCAGGCTTTCTGCGCGTTCGGAAAATGACACTAGAACGTCTAATTCTGCAAGACCGAAAGCGGTCAATTGCAAGTCCGACAAGTTTTCATTCAGCCTATCGATTAATGACTCATACAAATATTTCTCGCGGGATAGTGCTCGCTCGCGAGCACTCAAAACCTTGCCTTCGAACTCTTTTAATTCTGGTGTGATGAATCTTTCGGCGTTCTTCAGTGTTTGACGCCTTACGTATTCATCTGGTGCTTTTGCGGCGAGACTTTTGCTGATCTCGATGTAGTAACCATGCACACGGTTGTATCCAAGCTTTAAGGAAGACAGGCCAGTGCGTTCCTTTTCGCGAGCCTCCAGATCCAATAGATATTGATCGGCGTTGTTTGCTATCGCCCGAAGATCATCCAATTCTTCATCGAAGCCCTCGGCAATCACACCGCCATCGCGAATCAACATCGGTGGGTTGTCGATGATGGATTTTTGTAACAAGTCGCGTTGCTGGCCGTGATCGCTAACTTGCTGCCGCAGGTCTGTGAGCAAAGGAGAATCTAGTTTTCGGAGTTCCGCTTTCAA
>JABIUH010000312.1 GCA_018701055.1 Woeseia sp.
CACTTGGCTACACCCCAATTCATCTACTATAGGATGGGAGTTGCAGTAATTAAGTGTGGGCTCAAATGTGGGCCCACTGGTCTGCAGGAATCCCGAAATCCTTTGCAGTCAACGTCGACAAGCGGTTTGTCGGCGGAGTCAGAGTCCACAGTCCTAACACTCGACAATTCCCCAAGTCCGCCCATGAATAAATTCAAGGGCGGAATGGAGCATTGAGTTACTAGCGCTTCGAGTACTGAGTTGCGCGACGAGCTTTTCGAAGACCCACTTTCTTACGCTCAACTTCACGCGCATCGCGGGTGACAAAGCCTGCTTTTCGCAAACTTGGGCGAAGTGATTCGTCAAATTTCATCAATGCACGTGTCAGTCCGTGCCGAATAGCACCGGCCTGGCCCGTCGTGCCGCCACCGCTAACGGTGACATTGATATCAAATTTATCCGTCATGCTAATCAACTCGAGCGGCTGACGAACAATCATTCGCGCAGTTTCCCGACCAAAAAAGAGGTCGAGCGTGCGATTGTTCACTTTAATTTCGCCGGAACCGCTTTTCATAAAAACACGCGCAGTTGAAGATTTGCGTCGTCCAGTACCGTAAAAATGTGTATCACTCATGGGCTTTGCCTCTATCCTGATGCTCGCGGGCAATCAGGCATTAATCTCTAGGGGTATGGGTTGCTGAGCTTCATGAGTGTGCTCAGGACCTACAAAAACTCTTAATTTTGAAAGCATTTTCCGACCAAGCGGATTGCGCGGCATCATGCCCTTCACGGCATATTGAATCGCTCGCTCCGGTGCTTCGCTCATCAACTTCTCGAGTGACATCGATTTCAAATTACCAACGTATCCCGTGTAGCGGTGATACATCTTATCCTTCATCTTGTTGCCTGTAACGCGAACTTTTTCAGCATTCACCACAACAATATAGTCGCCGGTATCAACGTGAGGCGTGTACTCCGGCTTATGCTTACCGCGTAAACGGCGGGCAATTTCCGTGGATAAACGGCCAAGTGTCTTGTTCGTGGCATCAACCACGAACCAATCGCGGCGAACGTCCTCCGATTTGGCAGAAAAAGTCTTCATTATCTTAGATTCCAGTTGGGAATATTTATCAGGCTGTTTGCGACATTTTGTCGCTTATTCTTGCTCGCCGAACAGCCTCGTATGAGGGGTCGGCGAAAGGCGCGAAATTCTACTCGACGGACATCCGCAATGCAACCAATCTAAACAGTTTGCGGCAAATACAGCAGTCTTTTTGTCGCGCAAAAAAGTTCTTTTAATTCAACTGCTTAACGGATCGGTTTTCACAGAAACCCAACCAATCCGTAGTTTTGGTCGCAGCGAATTGAAAGGTCGCTATAATCCCGCCAATGGACGACCGACAATTTACCGCAATCGACCGCTTTTTGATTGGCTTGGATGAAGCGGTTCGTACGATCAATTCCTCTCCCGCACGCGGGTCTCGGCCTTATCCGGCGGAAGATGTAGACGAAACTGCAATGAACGAGCGGGAAAAGACCCATGCGGCGAGTCTCATGCGGGTCAATCATGCTGGCGAAGTCGCCGCGCAAGGTCTGTATCAGGGTCATGCCTCGGTCGCACGGGATCCCAACATAGAGGCACAAATGCGAAAATCTGCCGATGAGGAACTCGATCATCTTGCCTGGTGCGAGAAACGCATCGATGAATTGGGTTCTTCGCCAAGCACGCTACGCCCGATCTGGTACGGCGGCGCTTTTGCAATGGGCGCCGCAAGCGGCATTTTTGGCGATAAATGGTCGCTAGGGTTTATCGAGGAAACCGAACGTCAGGTCTCCGCACATTTGAGCAGCCACCTCGACCAACTGCCGAAAAACGACCACCGAAGTCGCAAGATCGTCACGCAAATGCGCGATGAAGAAGAAGCGCATGGCGCTAAAGCGCATGCGGCGGGTGCTGCGGCACTCCCCGCGCCGATGACCGACGCGATGCGGGCAATTGCGAAAATCATGACGACGATTGCTTACCGTTGGTGATATTGCTGGTTTCCTTAAGTCCGATTCAATATAATCCTGACGGGTCTTGTATGAGCTATATTTCAAGGGAAATTACGGACTTAGCTTTTACCCAAGCGGTCCGTTGACAGATTAAACGACACTTTGTCGAGGGCGATTAAATGCAAACAACTGCGAAGAATATTAGTGATGTACCAGCGATAAATCGATTTTTGAGCTATTGCCGCGTACGCACGGTTCCTTCCAAGACAGTTATGATTCACGCGGGCGATTTGCCTGATGTTCTCTACTACATCGTCGATGGCTCAGTTGAAGTCATGATCGAGGATGAAGACGGAAACGAGATGGTATTGGCCTATCTGAATAAGGGTCAGTTTTTCGGTGAAATGGGGCTCTTCTACGAGCAGCCGGCACGTAGCGCATGGGTGCGAACGCGTGCGGAATGCGAAATTGCAGAAATGACTTATCCACGTTTTCGCCAAATTGCCAGCGAAAGCCCAGGTTTGGTCTTTGAACTGGCTACACAGTTGGCAACTCGCCTCGACCGCACGAATCGCAAACTGGGCGATCTTGCCTTTGTCGATGTAACGGGTCGTGTAGCACACGCAATCATGGACCTATGCAACGAACCCGACGCGATGACACATCCCGACGGCATGCAGATCAAAGTCAGTCGTCAGGAGCTCAGCAGGCTGGTTGGGTGCTCCCGAGAAATGGCCGGACGCGTCCTCAAAGTACTGGAAGAACAGGGGCTGGTCTCGGCAAGTGGCAAAACGATTGTTGTGTTTGGTGCGCGTCCAAATCGCAATTTCTGAGGTTTAAATCCTTAGCAATACCCTGCGAAAGAATTAAGGGTCAGAGTCTACGACTCTGACCCTTTTTTAGTTAATCATCCTGCTGCGGCGATTTCGGACTTCATTTCTGCAATAGTGGCTGCGTAGTCATCGCTACCAAATATCGCTGAACCTGCGACGAACGTATCGGCACCCGCTGCCGCAATTTCCCGAATATTATTTGTTTTCACGCCACCATCAATTTCCAGGCGAATGTCTCGGCCGCTGGCCTCAATCATTTTTCGCGCTGCACGCAGCTTATCAAGCGACGAATCAATGAATGTCTGGCCACCGAACCCCGGGTTGACTGACATCAACAAAACCAAATCAATGTCGTCCAGCAAATGTTCCAACCAGCTGAGTGGCGTTGCCGGATTAAAAACCAAACCGGCCTTGCACTCTTGCTCGTGGATCAAGCCAATGGTGCGATGCACGTGTGTGCTGGCCTCCGGATGAAAAGAAATATAGGAAGCACCCGCTTTAGCGAAGTCAGGGATGATTCGGTCGACAGGCTCAACCATGAGATGAACGTCAATCGGCGCATCAATGCCGTAGTTGCGCAAAGCGTCACAAATCATCGGTCCAATGGTCAGATTGGGGACGAAATGGTTATCCATCACATCAAAATGCACGATGTCGGCGCCGGCATTCAGCACAGCCTCCACGTCCTCGCCTAAACGGGCGAAATCGGCAGACAGAATCGAAGGGGCGATGAGTGGCTTCACGTGAAATTCCTCTTATTATTTTTAGCGAGCGCTAACCTTCTGACCGACACTTGCTCGTAATCAGATTTTAGCAGCAAAGCCCGCTAACGAATACTGCGTCGGGCCTTTAGCATTTCGTAAGCACCACGAACTTCTCGCGTGCGCCGCTCAGCTTCAGAGATGACCGCCTGGTCGGGTTTACTGGCCATAATTTTGTCGGGATGATTTTTGTTCATTAGCCGCCGATAGGCCTTCTTGATTTCCGCATTCGTCGCAGCTTTTTGCACACCCAGCATCTCATAGGCAGCATCGACACGCTGCATATCAACACTTCCGGCCGCGGATCGTTTGAAGCCGCGCTGCGCACGCAACATTGCCTCCAACTGCGCCAACTCGACTCTGCCGATATCCAATTCCGTACAAATCGACCAAATTACAGCCCGCTCTTTTTGGTGCAGTGTAGGCTTGGACAGCGCAACTTCCATGAGTAAGCGTACAAACAACATGCGTGTGTCGGCCTTCCGTGCGCTGTCAGCGCGTAGCTGACGTAGCGTCGACTTAAGCGGATAGTCCGTGCGTTTACCGGCTTCGAACCAGGCGATTGCCTGCCTGATTTCCACCGGCCCTAGGCCCAATCGATGCATCAAGGCACGCGCTGCACGGATTTCGTCTTCTGTTACGCGGCCATCAACTTTTGTAAGGTGACCCATCGACTGAAACAGCGTTTGTACGAACTGCGCAGATAGTTTTTCGAGCTTCCCGTTTGTCGGATCAGCGCCAAAACGAGAGAAGCGCTCGGCGAAACCACGGTCAAACTGATGACCAAGGACAACGCCGATTAGCGCCATCCACGGGCGTCCAGTCGCGAGCCCCGCGACGGCGCCAAGAACTTTACCCCAATAGTGCATTTGTAAGCAGCCGAAACGCAGACAGACAATTCATCCAGCAATGCTAACCTCACTCGCGCGGGATTCCCAACGCTATCACTTGCCTCCGTGCTGGCGAAAAGTCATTATTCGCGACGAACACGGTGATTAGACTAACAATGACTAACGCAGACGCACTCTTCGAAATCGACATTCCGACCCTTACCCGAATCGCGCGCGGGAAGGTTCGTGACATCTTCGCCATAGATGATGAACACCTCCTAATTGTCACGACAGATCGTTTATCTGCCTATGATGTTGTCATGCCCGACCCAATTCCCGGCAAAGGTCAGGTCCTAACGGAGCTGTCTAACTTCTGGTTCAGCATGATGCAGGATCTGGTTCCCAACCATCTCACCGACCTATCGATTTTTGATGTCATTAGTGATGCGGAATTAGCAGAAAATCTGCAGCCTCGATCGATGTTGGTACGGCGCTTGAAGCCGCTGCCAATTGAAGCAGTGGTACGCGGTTATCTTATCGGTTCCGGCTGGACTGACTATTTGAAAACCGGTGCCGTTTGCGGGATCGAATTGCCAAGCGGTTTGGAGCAAGCAGCGCGTTTACCAGAAACGACATTCACCCCTGCCGCAAAAGCCGCAGTCGGCGATCACGATGAGAACGTTAGCTTCGAGCAAGTCGTGTCAATGATCGGTGAACCACTGGCGATTCAGGTCAGAGATATTGCGATCAAAATTTATGAACGAGCTGCCACCTTTGCCTCGGAACGCGGCATTATCATTGCCGACACAAAGTTCGAGTTTGGGCAGGACGACGATGGCCGACTGTTCATTATTGATGAGATTTTGACACCAGATTCATCGCGCTTTTGGCCGGCATCTGAATACAGGACCGGCATAAGCCCGCCCAGTTTTGACAAGCAATTTGTGCGCGATTACCTGGAAACATTGGACTGGGACAAGACCTCGCCCGGACCTACAATCCCCGCTGACATCTTGCAAAGATCGGGCGATAAATATCGCGAAGTGAGGCAGATTCTCGTTAGTCCACAAACTGCGTGAGCCGCTGGGCCGACGAATATAAATTGCTGATGCGGACTGAGTTCAAAGTTCCGCCAGCAGCGCGGGGTACAATAGCCGCTAACAAACAACGAGAGCGAATTTCCGTTGATCGCGAATCTACAAGACTATCTTAACCGCTTAATTTGGGGCAAAGAGCTAACCCGTGCTGGTATGCCAGGACGAGCGCTCGCGGTCGTGTTGCGTTACCTCTACGCAATGCTGCGAGATTTCTTTTCCGGCCAGCTCACCATGCGCGCCATGAGCCTCGTTTATACGACGCTTCTATCCGTTGTTCCGCTACTGGCGTTCAGTTTTGCAATATTGAAGGGTTTCGGGAAATTCGACGATATCGTCCCCTACTTCGTCCAAATATTTGCCCCTCCTGGCGAAGAGGGCGAAGTAATTATCCAACAGATTCTGGCCTTTGTAGACAATGTAAAAGGGTCTGTACTTGGTGGTGCCGGCTTCGCGATTTTTCTTTATACCGCAATTTCGACGGTTCAAAAAGTTGAAGAGAGTTTTAATTACGTTTGGTACGTCGCGAAACCAAGAAACTTTGCACGGCGTTTTACCGAGTATTTAGTTGTCTTGCTAGTCGGACCGCTGTTGATGGTGACCGCCATTGGCATTTTAACTTCCATCCAGAGCGCCACGGTAGTTCAGTACATTTTGAACAACGAGGCACTGGGTCCGATCATGGTTTTACTCGGCAATCTTCTGCCCTACCTCTTAATCTCAGGCGTGTTCACGTTTCTGTATATGTTCATGCCAAACACCAAGGTAAATTTTTCGTCCGCATTGGTCGGAGGTGTCGCCGGCGGCGTCATGTGGGCGACTATAGGTGCAATTTTCACAACATTCGTTTTGTACGCAACACGAACCGCTCAAATTTACGCAGGATTTGCAGTTGCGATTACGACGCTAATTTGGCTCTACCTAAATTGGCTGATTTTGCTGATTGGCGCGCAACTTGCGTTTTACCATCAACGTCCCGCATTCCTTCGCAGCGGGCGTCAAGAGCCGCGCCTATCGAATTCAATGCGTGAACGATTGGCGCTAAATGTCATGTTCCATATCGGCATGTCGTTTCGCGATCCCAGCGGATCGATAAGTTCCAATCAGATCAGCGATCGAATTAGCATTCCTTCCATTGCGTTGACGCGCGTGGTCAGCGCGCTTGAGGGAGCAGGGTTAATCTTGTCCACGGAAAATGAATCGCTGTTACCCGGGCGGGAAATGTCGCGCATCAATTTGTCTGAAATTTTGAATGTCGTTAGAGATCGAGGTGAAACAGGGTCGCATCGGGAGCCGCGCTGGTCGGCGAATGTCAACTTGCTCGGCGATGAACTCGACGACGCGCTGGTAAAAGTGGTTGGAGAAAAAACGCTCGCCGATCTATTAGACGAACACGAACGTAGCTAGGCGCCAGCGATTGTCATGCCTTCAACAAGAATAGAGCCGCAATGAATGCCGCCACGTAAATCCTGATCATTTCCGATAGCGACAATTTGTTGATACAGTTTTTTGAGGTTACCGGCAATTGTAATTTCGTGTACCGGATACGCTATTTCTCCATTTTCAATCCAGAAACCAACGACGCCCCGTGAGTAATCGCCAGTCACCATATTGACGCCCTGCCCGATTAACTCGTGCACCAGCAATCCTGTACCCATATCCCGCAGCATAGACTTTAGGTCTCCTGCGTTTCCCGGCACCAGTAAGTTATGCACGCCGCCAGCGTTCCCAGTCGTTTGCAGTCCCAATCGACGCGCCGAATACGATCCCAGGACGTAGCCCTGCAATACACCATCGACAATGATGTCACGATCGGAGGTCTGGACGCCTTCGGCATCGTAGGATGCGCTGGCCATCGCGCCTAACAAATGAGGCCGCTCTTGCAACTGCATAAACTCCGGGAATATTCTTTCGCCGGCTGCATCGAGTAAAAATGATGATCGCCTATATTGTGACGACCCAGCGATCGCACCGATCAAATGACCGATAAAACCACGCGCGGATTCAGGTGCGTACAAGACACTTGCGGTCCCGGTTTCGATTTTTCGGCCACCCAATCGCGCAACGGTTCGCTCCGCCGCTTTTTGCCCCACGGAAGCAGCCGTTTCAAGTAAATTAGCGTCGCGAGCAGCCGTATACCAATAATCTCGCTCCATAGCGCCATCTGCTTCGCCTACGACAACGCAGGAGACGCTGTGACTCGTTTTTGGATAGCTAGCAATAAAACCGTGCGAATTCCCGTACGCCCGCACGCCGCTATTCGTACCAACGGTAGCGCCTTCAGAATTGGTAATTCGCTTGTCATATGCCCGTGCAGCGTCTTCGCATTCGATTGCAATCTGAATAGCATCATTCGGATTGAGCTGCCATTCGTGCGCAAGTTCGAGATCTTTTGCCCCAGATGCCATCCGTTCAGGATCAGCGAGTCCCGAATGTTCGTCCGCAGCAGTATAGGTCGCAAACGACACAGCTTTTGCAACCGTCTCCTGGAGCGCGGCCGCACTAAAGTCCGACGTGCTTGCGCTGCCTTTCTTGTGATCTTTGTAGACGGTGATGCCAACGCCACGGTCATTAGTGTATTCAAGGCTTTCGACATCGCCTAAACGTGCCGTGGTGCTGAGGCCAATATCATGGCTCGCAGCAACTTCAGCCTGATCAACGCCGGCTGATTTTGCCGCGGCCAAAACACTCTGAACGATGTCCTCAAGCTCGCTTCCATTCAGCGTTGCTCGGGCTAAAGGTGCATTCATGTGGAAATCATTTCCTATCTTTCTTATTGTGTAGTTTCTAGCCTGCATTATTCATGAATGCACGTGATGATTGCTCAGAGAATTGATCGTACACAGGATTTTCTAACTGAGCGGAATACAGACTGTATTTCCGAGGAGAGAAAATCTTGTGTACGATCAATGCTCATGCAAGGGCGCGGGCATTCATGAATAGTCCGGGCTAGAGGGCAATAATGCCGGCAAGCACAGTAACCCACTGCGAAATGAATTCAAAGCCTAGTAAATCTGCCAAGAAACGGGAAACTCACGCACTCCAGTGCCTGGGTGAACAGCTGATCGATCTTAGTGCGGAACAGCTTCTGGATATCGGCCTCGACGACATCCTCATGGATGCCATCGTGGCCGCCAAATCAATCAGTGCGCACGGCGCATTGAAGCGTCAGAAGCAATTGATCGGTAAATTGATGCGGCGCGTCGATTCCGCCCCGATTGTGGCCGCATTGGACCGATACAACGGTAGCAAAATTCTTGAGAAGAGCGCTTTTCGCCAGGCAGAACAGTGGCGGGAGCGCATTACGAGCAATACCAAAAATGATCTGGACGCTTTCACTGCCGCAGTCGGTCACGACAATTCGGATCTCACGAAGGCAGTGCGGGCGTGGTCTGCAGCCCATGACGACAAAGAACGGCAGCTTGCCAGTCGAAAAATATTTCGCGAAGTGCATAAAGATCTGCTCTCAATGATGCAGAATCAGACAGACTCAATATAGAATTAGCCACTACAACTGCGCACTGAAAAATTCAACGATGACGGCACAAATTGGAATCATCATGGGCTCGAGATCCGATTGGGATACGATGTGCCATACCACGAAGACTCTCGATACGCTGGGTATTCCCTACGATGTCCAGGTGGTGTCGGCGCACCGTACGCCGGATTTACTATTCGAATACGCAGAATCCGCGCTAGATCGTGGTCTAAAAGTGATCATCGCCGGCGCCGGCGGTGCGGCGCATTTACCTGGCATGACGGCGGCAAAAACTCGCCTGCCCGTGCTTGGAGTGCCGATTGAATCAAAAGCGCTCAAAGGGATGGATTCACTATTATCGATCGCCCAAATGCCCGGGGGTATCCCTGTTGGCAGCATGGCAATCGGGAAAGCCGGCGCAATCAATGCCGCATTGTTGGCTGCAGCCATTCTTGCCACCTCTGATGAAAATGTAGCGACTGCGCTCGACAAATTTCGCGATGAACAAACCGAAGCTGTTCTCTCTGCATCAGATCCAACTTGTTAGCAGTCGACTCTCACTAAGCTGATGGTTCGCTCTTTATGAAAACGGTCGGCGTAATTGGCGCCGGACAGTTAGGGCAAATGTTGGGGATGGCAGGCAGGTCACTGGATCTCGAATTCATTTTTCTGGATCCATCTGACAATCCTCCAGCTGCTTCGGTAGGCCGCGTCCTGCAATACGCGTTCGATAGCCACGTGGGCCTACAGAAGCTGGCAGATTTGACTGATCTAATTACCTACGAATTTGAAAATGTACCCGTAATGGCGCTGAACAGCATCTCCGCCGGCACACCAATCTATCCCCCGGCAGCCGCACTAAGGCACGCCCAGGATCGTCTCGCCGAAAAGCAATTATTCGGCTCAATCAATATCCCCGTACCTGAATTTCGTACGGTCGATTGCGTCGAAGATCTGCAGACAGCAGCTAATCAGATCGGATTACCGATTGTTTTGAAGACAAGGCGACTTGGCTATGACGGCAAGGGCCAGAGAATCGTTCGCCACGCTGACGAGATCGTAGCAGCAGTTGCCGACTTGGGCAGCACCGATCTAATTGCCGAGCAATGGGTAGACTTTGATCGGGAAATTTCGATTATCGGCGCACGCAACGTCAGCGGCGACATACAAATGTACCCGCTGTCAGAAAATGTCCATAGCGATGGAATTCTCCAGGTTTCGATAGCACCGGCCGATGCCGCAGGCTTGGCCGATGTTGCGGAGCGCTACCTGACCGATCTATTGCAAAAATTGGAATACGTCGGGACCCTGGCTCTCGAATTATTTGTCGCCGGAGATCGCCTTTTGGCCAATGAATTTGCGCCGCGCGTCCACAATTCGGGGCATTGGACAATCGAGGGGTCGGTCGTCAGTCAGTTTGAGAATCATCTGCGAGCCATTCTCAATCTTCCCCTTGGAGACACATCCATGCGTGGTTTCGCCGGCATGTTAAATCTGATTGGCACCATGCCCGATAAAAGCGCATTGAAATTGAGCCCCAACTGTCATTGGCATGACTATGGCAAAACTCCTCGTCCTGGCCGCAAGCTCGGCCACGCCACAATCGTGGCGGAATCCCCCGATAATCGCGATCAGGAAGTTCGAAAACTGGCGAAAGCGCTGGGGTTCTAACCCAATCGGATCTATGTCCCACTTTCCGCCAAGACGGCGGTCGCAGTATCAAATGCTCGATTGACGCATAATTGTGGGTAAACTCACCTGTCCAGTTTAATATCCTGATCGGCAAGAATCAGAAGAATAGAACCCTGCATGGCCTACTTGAAACATTTCAAACTTGATGTCGCGCCCTTTGGTCTGACGCCCGACCCTGAGTTCGTGTACTGGAGCAATCAACACGCACGTGCGAAAGCGTACATGGAATCGACCATATGGCTATCGGACGGCTTTGTTGTTATCACGGGAGAGATAGGTTCCGGTAAGACGACGCTATTGCAGTCTTTTCTAAACGAATTGGAAGACGACGTTGTTTACGCGGTCGTTTCGCAAACGCAGCTTACGGCCACGCAATTTCTGCAATCCGTGCTAACTGAATTTGGTTTTAAGCCCTTCGACAAAAAGAAAGTTGAGCTGCTGGACATGCTGAACATGTTCCTCATCGAACAATACTCAGCCGGTAAGAAAGTCATTCTGATTGTTGACGAAGCCCAGAACCTAAGCGCCAAAGTGCTTGAGGAGATTCGCTTGTTATCAGGAATCGAAACCAGCACAGAAAAGGTCCTCCGCATTATTCTGGCGGGTCAGCCCGAATTGAAAGACACACTCAATGCTGATCGCCTGAAGCAACTGATGCAACGGGTACGACTGCGTTTCCATTTAGGCGCGCTAACGAGTGTCGAAATGCGCGAGTACGTGGAACACAGGTTAAAAGTTGCCGGCTGCGAAGAAGCCGACCTCTTTGAGGACAGTTGTTTTCCGGTCTTATATCGATATTCCGGTGGCGTTCCTCGCCTAATCAACACCATTTGCGATTCCGCACTTCTGGTCGCTCATGCGGACGAAAAAACCCACATTACGGGCGTTGAGATTGAGGCAACGGCGGTCGAGCTCGGCTGGGAAGAGCATGAAGACACGACCGGCTCACATCATGTGTTGCCGCAGTTGGTTCCAGTGGACCGAAGCGGAGAATATGTGACACGAATCGAGATCCGCAGTGAAGGCAAGATTGTCGCCGAATACGAATTCGAGGAAGGTCGCGTCATTGTAGGTCGATCACCGGACAATGAAATCTATATCGATAGTAAATATATTAGCCGACACCACGCCCAGTTTGTTACCGACGACTCAGGCTGCAAGATAGAGGACCTGAATAGCACCAATGGCATATTCATTGAAGATACAGCGGTGAAGAAACGTACATTAATGGATGGCGACATAGTGACAGCAGGTATTCATGAACTGATTTACCACGATCTACGCGATATTGAGGAAGACGCCGACGAAGATGATTCGGTCATTCAGGAAGCGTAGTTAGGACGCACTAGTCTTCTCGAGTTCTGGCACCTCGTTGGTCGTGATGGCGATAGTCGCGCCGCCTGAGAAACAACACCAATCCGCCGACTAAAGATCCGATTCCGACGACAAAGCAAATCGTCGGCCAATGCCAGTAATTGAGGTACATCGACGCGACCAGCGATATGCCGCCGACCGCCAGATAGAAATACGGCAGACTCTCGTAAATTGGTTTGGACACCCACATATCGGACCCCTCTCTAAATCAGGCCCATCTGATTCTCCATAGGCATCGGACCCACGTCCAGTGGCGGGCAGAAAATTATGTAAAATTCAGGCGCCGATAAGGCGTTGTATCAGGGGATTCGGTTCAGGCACGGCCGAAGGCCAGGAATCGTTTGAGGCGCACCCCGATAGAATCGGACAGACCGTCAATGTCGAGATCCGGGGCAAACTCCGAGCTACTTTGTTGCAGATTTTGTAGGAACTGCCTCGATGTGGCGTCCATATCCTGCTCAGTCATTGTGTTTTCAAAGCCCACTGTCATCTCTCCTTGTTTGACATGTTAGAACGCTTAATCCGATCTCCGATCGGACGCGAACTGTACTACGGGAATAATTCACTCACAGTGAAGACAATCACAATTCGGAGTTTGCCAACGCAAAGGTCGTGCATTGTCGATCAATTATGTCAAACGAATAGAGCCTGTTCTGCCGGCAGAATCCGTTTAGGCCGTACCACCCACCGTGAGTTCATCAATCAACAGACTCGGTTGACCAACCCCCACAGGCACAGACTGACCGTCCTTGCCACACGTGCCGACGCCATCGTCCAACGCAAGATCATTCCCAACCATCGAGATTTTTCCTAGTGCCTCTGGACCATCACCTATCAGCATGGCCCCTTTCACTGGCGTCGTTACCTTTCCGTTTTCGATCAGATAGGCCTCATTCGCCGAAAACACAAATTTTCCTGACGTAATATCAACCTGTCCGCCACCAAAGTTCGGCGCGTAAAGTCCCTTCTTGACGGATGCGATCATTTCCTGCGGATCATGTGGTCCAGGCAACATGTAGGTATTGGTCATTCTTGGCATGGGAATGTGAGCGAAAGATTCTCGTCGTCCATTTCCGGTCGGTGCGACGCCCATCAAACGTGCGTTCATCTTGTCCTGCATGTAGCCCTTTAGCACACCATTTTCGACCAGCACGTTGTAGGCACCCGGAGTGCCCTCGTCATCAATCGTTAACGAACCACGACGATTCGGAATCGTGCCGTCATCAACTATCGTGCACAACGGTGAGGCAACCTGTTTACCAACAAGGCCGGCAAACGCTGACGTTCCTTTTCGATTGAAGTCGCCCTCAAGTCCATGCCCCACGGCTTCGTGTAACAATATTCCCGGCCAACCGTTCCCCAAGACGACCGGCATTGTCCCGGCCGGTGCCGGGCCCGCCTCAAGCAGCACAGCGCTCTGTCGGACTGCCTCACGGGCAAAGTCCATCGCCCTGTCCGACTCTAGAAAGTAGCTGAGATCCGCTCTGGCGCCGCCTCCGGAATATCCTTGTTCCCGCTTGCCGTTTTCCTCGATGATAACCGAGACATTAAGGCGCACGAGCGGCCGTATATCAGCAGCAAGCGTTCCATCTGCAGCAGCGATCAATATAAGATCCTGGCTACTACTCAAACTCACAATCACCTGTTCAATGCGCGAATCGAGCTTCCGCGTCTCGGCATCAATACGACTCAATAGGGCTTTTTTCTCTTCGTCACTGATGCTGATGATCGGATCGGTCAGCGGATAAAGACTTTGCGCATCGGCAACGGACGCGATTTTAACCGCCCGCGACTGGCCCTGCCGAGAAATGCTACGAGCCGCATCCGCAGCGCCCTGCAACGCGGGCAAAACCAGCTCCTCAGAATACGCAAACCCAGTCTTTTCTCCGCAGACAGCACGTACGCCAACACCCTGTTCCAGGTTAAAACTGCCTTCTTTTAGAATGCCATCTTCCAGCGTCCACGATTCATTGCGACTTACCTGAAAATAGAGGTCAGCCGCGTCGACATCGCGCATGTAAAGCGACCCCAAGGCCGCAGTGAGATGGGTTTCATTTAATCCTGCCGGCAGCAACATTTGCGACATAACGGTGTCGATCGCGACTGGCATTTCTTTCGATGTGTTCAAAGTCAGGTCATTCCGAATCAGGAAAACATTTTGCAAGGCTACTCGCATCCACGAAGCGCTGCGAGTCCGCCCGGTCGATCGCGGGATCGTCCCACGAGCCCTCAACCGCATAGTATGCCTGACCGACATCTTGCAATGGCTTTTTGAATATCCGTGAAAATACGAATAACGCGGCGGCAACTTGCGGGCCACCGAGGATTCCGCCCACCACGGGTAACGTGTTGCCAACGTTAGCGCTGACCACGGCGGACTGATCGTAGTCGCCCGCAACCAATCCAGTGCGCCCAACAATTCCAACATCAGCTGCCGTACCGGCAACGGTCAGATCACAAGTAAAAGCATTGCCATCTTTCAGGCGAAAATTTCCGGTAATTTCGTCAAATCTGAAACCGGAATCAAAAACATCACGGAAATCCAGCGCCAATCGCCGCGGCAAGGCCGTAAAACTCATTAGACCAAACACCCTGCCGGCGCCCGGCTCAACATCCGCCAAACGACCCTCGCCCAATCTCACGGCAACATTGCCCTTCAGTAATTCCATGAAATCCTTGCGTGGGCCACCGTCCCATTGGACTTCGAAATCAACCAGCATCTCCGCACCGATTATTCCCGACTCGTAGTCGAGACGCGCAAACGTTTCCTTCGTGTCCGTGCTCTTCAACTCGGCATTGAAGTACGTGCGCTGGCCACTGGCTGTTTTCGTATCGATAACCCAACCAGCAGTGCCCGTGATCGCGTAAGTCGGGTCGGTTGATTTCAGATTCAGCGCTTCCAGGCCGATATCCGTTTTCCCAAAATCAACTTCAAGCTGACCCAGGCGACGCGCCCCAATACCGAATTCGGCCGCCCGGATGGAAATTCCAGGTAATGATCTAGGATCAAGAAAGTTTTTCGCATTTTCATCTGTGGGTGACTCATCATCGCCAGGCAGAATCAATCGATCCATCTCCAACGTCATAGCACGTTGGGAACTAAAATCGTATGGCACGGATACCAACCCGTCCGCTTCCTCTCCGCTGATCTGAACCCGCCAGCCCTGCCCGCCGCGATTGACCTCAATCCTATGGTCAGTAAATTTCTGACCAATCGCATAGAACGCCTCAACATCCAGATTGATGGATCGAATACGGTCGGCCAGACCGATTTCGCGATCCCCCTCTCGTCCTGCGGCCAGCCATGCATGTAAATCCAGCAAGGGTGTCTGTCCGTGAATGTGCAAACCGCGCACGTCGGCGTCCTGAGGGTATTCACCCCCTACGGCAAGTACTCCTCTATCAAAGTCCCAACGATCTTCCTGCTTCAGAAAATTGCCGGTCCAGCTCAAATCGGCACCGACATTACCAGCCGTCGTAATATGATTTTCTCCAGGAAACTCGATGTTGAATGACATCGGCATTGGATATCGCGCTGTTTTGCCTAGCGGTGCTGGCAACTCTGCCCGCATGCCGACCAAATCAGTGTCGATTTGAATTTGCAGCGGTCCCGGCGTTGTCGAACGACCATTCGGGAACAATACACTCGCGGTATAACCAAGATCTCCCTGCAAGACTCCATCGATGGGAATATCAAGTTCACCGGCGAGCGAGGCAGAGGTCGTCCGTCCTGCCACCTGCAAAAGCACGCTATGGGGTGCCAGGTCATCTCCAATTCGTTGCAGGTCCAGATCAACCGACTGACCGAGGAAATGCCCGAAAAGTGATTCAGACGATGTATCCTGACGGGAAAGGTTGACGACACCATTTATCTCGGTAATGGGTGCCGCGAATCCCTGCACGAGAAACATGCCGTCGCTAATACGAATTTTGGTTGAGAAATCGTAATTTTCTTTGTCCTGAATCGGATAGCTAATCGACAAGTCGAATGACGCATCACCATCAACCGTCACGCGATCCACTTGTCCACCCAAAACGTCATCGATCGGGCTATTCTCAACGTACTCTTGTATCGATTCCAATGTGCCAGTGGCAAAAGCGTCGATCGTCAGTATAGGTGAGCGAATATCAGCAATTTCAATACGCGCGTTTTCTACCGAATTACCAAGATTGACCGCGGAATTAACGTGTGAGTAGAGACGCGTATTGTCAACGATGATATCCAGGTGGTGAAATTCCGCTGCAG
>JABIUH010000155.1 GCA_018701055.1 Woeseia sp.
CTCAATGACTGAGGCTCGTGTGGTTATCAATCAATGGTTGGAGGAATACAACACGATCAGGCCGCATGGGTCGCTGAGTGGCATGAACCCGGAACAATTTTTACAGCAATGGACCGAAGGAAATATCACTCAACAATCGAAAGTCCTAACAGTTTGACTGGACCAGAAATCTTGGGCTTGCCAGGCCCACCGACCGACGTACCAACGGTGGGCACCGAAGAAGCCGACTGTAAACCACAATAAATACATTGTTTTAACCGATTTTTTCTCGGCGATGTTGGCACTCAGTGTTTCTTGCTCTACGTTATCGCTCATTGGAACTCCGTCGTCCAGCTGACAACTAGTAGGTTAAGGCGGCTCGTGAAATTATCGTCGTTGTTGACGACGATTGAAATATTCCTGGCTGTTGGTCCGGTGCCGCGATTCACTTTCCTCGTATTCAGGGGATCGACATTTGCGGGAGAGTAATTGCGGTCGGTGCTGATAGAGGCCTGAAAAGTGGCGGACCTAATTCGTCTGTTTCACTTAAGTTCTTTATTTGGGGAGAAATAGTCGGTTGCGTCAGCGCGTTGGTGCCAGCTTATTTCGCTTCGCTATTCCCAAGCTTTAGCGGCTATTCCCAAACTTTATTGGGAATACACACAAGAATGGATTGACTAGTTTGTCATTCCACTGTTACCGATTTCGCCAGATTTCTCGGCTGATCAACGTCCGTGCCCTTTAGTACCGCAATATGGTAGGCGAGCAACTGTAACGGAATTGTATAGAGTATCGGTGCCTGGAAATCCTGAATCATCGCCGGCATACGCATCATGTGAATACCCGCACGATCGCCAAACTGCACACGTGGGTCAGCAAACACAAATAGCTCACCGCCACGGGCTTTGACTTCCTGGAGATTGCTTTTTAGTTTTTCGAGCAGCTGATCGTCTGGTGCAACGGCGACCACCGGCATGTCTTCATCCACCAATGCCAGCGGTCCATGTTTTAACTCACCTGCCGCATAGGCTTCTGCATGAATGTAGGATATTTCCTTAAGCTTTAACGCGCCTTCCATTGCAACTGGATTTTGTACGCCACGCCCGAGGAAGAGTGCATGATGCTTGTCTACAAAGTGTTGTGCCAACGCTTCAATTGAGGCATCCATCTTTAGAACCTGGTTAATGAGCGCGGGAATTTCTGTCAACTGCGTAACCAACGCCCGTTCTTTTTTCTCTTCAAGCCCATTACGCCTTGCTAGTGAAATCGTCAGCAACGCGAGTGCCGCCAATTGGGTCGTAAACGCCTTAGTTGACGCAACTCCAATCTCTGGGCCCGCCCTGGTCATCATGACGAGGTCAGACTCACGCACCATTGAGCTCTCAGGTACGTTGCAGATAGTCAAAGTAGAAACATATCCGGCCTCTTTAGCGGCACGCACTGCGGCAAGCGTGTCGGCTGTTTCACCGGACTGACTGATGGTGACGAACAAAGTGCCTGCAGGAACAACGGGTGAACGGTAGCGATACTCGCTGGCGATTTCGACCGTGCAGGGAAGCCTGCACAGTTCTTCAATCCAATATCGGGCAACAAGGCCGGCATGATAACTGGTGCCACAGGCAACGATATGCACGCCTCTAGTTTTATCTAGCGCGTCCATTGCGCTGGGGCCAAACACCGCGTCAAGAACTTTGCCACCGGCGACACGCTCTTCCAGCGTTCTGGCGACAGCCACTGCTTGCTCGTGAATTTCTTTTTGCATGTAGTGCCGATAATCACCGCGATCAGCTGCGTCCGCACTGAGCTCGCTTTCTCTTACGGCCCGCTCGACTTCATTTCCTTCTTCATCAAAAATAGTAACTGACGTACGCTCGACAACAGCAACATCGCCCTCATCGAGAAACGTAAACTGTCGGGTAACAGGAAGAAGCGCGGCGACGTCACTCGCGACAAAGTTTTCACCAATACCCAGGCCGATTACGACCGGGCAGCCCTGGCGAGCGAGAATGAGTTTATCTGAATCAGATGCGCTCATCACAACAAGCGCGTATGCACCTTCCAGCTCTACGACGGTCGCTTGAACGGCTTTGAGAATTTCGCCACTGTCTTTTAGATGGTGCCTGATACGATGGGCAACGACTTCGGTATCGGTGTCTGATTCGAAAACGTAACCCTTCTCAATTAAGTCTGCCCGTAGCTCTTCATAATTTTCAATAATGCCATTGTGAACAATCGCAATATCATCTTCGGACATATGTGGGTGCGCGTTGGTCTCGTTCGGAATTCCGTGCGTTGCCCATCGAGTATGCGAAATACCCGTACTGCCTTGTACAGGGTTTGCGTCCAGCGCTTTTTGTAGTTCCTGTACTTTTCCGACGCGACGAACTCTGTGAATTGAATTATCACCATCAACAGCGATGCCCGCGGAATCGTAGCCACGGTATTCAAGGCGACGTAGACCCTCCATCAAGATAGGAACCACATTTCTTTCGGCAACGGCGCCGACAATTCCGCACATTCAGGTGTTCTCCGTTCTCGTTTTCAGGGCAGTGGTAGCGCTGCAATTAGCGATTGTCGCAGGTTTCTAAGAAACGCAAAGTGTAGGAGTTCGAATTCTTACATATACTGTCGATCACAAAAACTCACTGGAATCATAAATTATTGTTTTAAAAGGTTTTATTTTTTCTTTTTGGGCGGCTTCCAGCTCGAGATAGTGGTCTGTTTTGATCGCTCAAGCGTCAGCGCATTGGCTGGTGCTGGCTTGGAAATAGTGCTTCCCGCACCAATCGTCGCGCCCTCACCAATCTCGACGGGCGCAATTAATTGCGTACCCGATCCGATGAACACTTTATTTCCAATCACTGTTTGATGTTTGTTCACTCCATCATAGTTGCAGGTGATCGTCCCCGCCCCAATGTTGACGCCAGCGCCAACCGTCGCGTCCCCGATATAAGAGAGGTGGCTGACCTTACTACCATCGGCAATGGTGCTTTTCTTTACTTCGACAAAATTTCCAATCTTAACCTTGTCAGCAAGTTCAGCTCCGGGGCGAAGCCTTGCAAATGGACCTATCTCACAGTCGTTGCCCATAGAAGCACGTTCAATATGGCAATTTGAATGGATAACGGAACCCGCACCAATAACACTGTCTCGAATGACATTGTTCGATTCAATCTGTGTTCGATCTCCAAGTGATACTTGGCCCTCGAACACAGCGTTTACATCGATGAAGACATCTTTACCGCAGGTCAATTCACCGCGAATATCAACGCGAGCGGGGTCAGCAAAGCCAACACCCTGCTCCATCAATCGATGCACCAGGCGCGATTGCAAAGCACGCTCTGCAATCGCTAACTGTTGCTTATCATTAATTCCCATTATTTCAACCTGATCGTCTGCCTTAACTGCGTGCACGACCGCACCATCACTAACGGCCATGCCTAAAACATCAGTTAAGTAGTATTCACCCTGCGCGTTGTCGCTACTGAGTCGTCCCAGCCAATCTTTGAGAAGATTCGCAGGCGCACACAGCACTCCTGTATTAATCTCGGTAATGGCTTTTTCTGCTGCACTTGCATCACGTTCTTCAACGTTGCGTTGCACAGCCCCGTCCTGACGAATGATGCGCCCGTAGCCGAACGGATTGTCCATGTCGACCGTCAACACGGCGACTTCGCCAGAGTTGCAGTGATTTAATAGGTTCTCTAGCGTTGCTGGTCGCAGCAACGGTACGTCGCCAAACAATATCAGCACCCGATTCTCGTCCGGGGTTTCCGGCATCGCTTGCATGACCGCATGGCCAGTGCCTAACTGCTCCGCTTGCAAGGACCAACGTAATTCCTGGTTTGCGAAACCCGCCTGGACCTCATCCCCACCATAGCCGTAGACGACGCAAATGTCTGCTGCACCGAGCTGCCTGGAGTATTCAACGACATGTTGCAGCAGAGGGCGACCTGCCAATGGTTGCAAGACCTTCGGCAAAACTGAATGCATTCGTTTGCCTTGCCCTGCGGCGAGAATGACGATCGTAGTGTTCAAGCGGGACAGACTCCTTGTTTTGTGGGCACATGATACCGTATACGCCCGTTTTGGGGTCAGCGGCGGGGTCTCAGTTTCGTGGCCCGATTATACTGGGTCATCTGGATATCAGGGTCAGAGCCACATACCCTGACCGAAAGTCAGCGCTCAACAGCGAGCAGACCTATGAATTGAGTTGGGGTTCAATTCACGGTCCTCTGGCCCCGGTCCTGATGATGAGAAAGGAGAGACGCTTCAGCGTCGATTCATGATCTTTCTCGTATGGTGATGTACGTGGCCAGACTCTTGAAATTTTTGCGGTTCTTCGGACGGCTAGTTGGTGCTACCGGACCGCTAATGCTGACGGCGTGCAACAGCGAAATCTATGTCCGTGACGGCGTCACCGATGGCGATACTTTCTATTTGGCTGAGCGGGCGTTGACCGACGACGGTCCGGTACTGCAAAGTTGGGTACGCTACAGCCTGACTAAGAGCACCTGCCAGTTGCAGATTGGTGGCGAAAATCCAGCGCGGGCCAGTTCATTAGAATGCGAATTGAGTTCACGACGCATGTTGTTGGACGCCTGGAATGAGCGGAAACATGAAACGCCGGACATCGAAGACAGCTACCTCGATGAACTCGTCGAAGTTCAGCGCGCCGGCTTTCTATCTGAGTACGTCGTGCGTCATTTTCGTAAGAACCATTGGGAATTACCACAAGACATTGATGGCCGTGGCTACCGCCGTTGGCAGCGACACCGATTGCCCAATCACAAGCCTGATATGCGGATAATCGGCTCGTGGAACTACGCCAGGAAAGTTAGCCCATAACGGGGAGTCGACGATCCGGCAGTTTTTATGACTGTGTCATTGCTAGGCACGCAGCAATCCAGTTCCACCATACGTCGATTGGATCGCCGCGCTTCGCTCGCGAAGACAACAGCGAGATAAACGGCGAATCGCAATGGCAAAAGCGGGGTGCGGGGAAATAGCAATGACGTCGACAGGACAGCGATTACCGTTTACGTTGAATTCATCGCTTGAATGCGAAAGGATTGGGGTATAGACAATCTAGAGGGCGGCTGAATCCGCACATTGACATGAGATCCTACTTTTCGGTTTTTGCATTGGTACTGGTCGGCTTGCCTTCTTTCGCGCAAGAAACCTCGAGTGTTCGTTATCTAGCGAATGAGGGTGTATTGGTCACCCACAATGACACCAGCATTCTAATAGACCCATTGTTTCAGAACAGCTATAACACCTACCAAATGGTGCCAGATGACGTACGTGACGCTATATTTGCAGGCAAGGGAGAATTCGCCGGCGTTGACGCGGTATTTGTTAGTCATCACCACGGCGATCATTTTTCTGCGGTCGACATGCTTCGCTTACTCCGTTCACAAACCAACACGAAACTCTACGCACCCGTCCAGGCAGTTGCCGCAATGCGTGAAATCAGCACACCTGATGATGAGTCTTCGTTCGACCGCATCACTGGACTGGATTTGGAGTACGGCGACTTACCGGTGCAGATAGAAACGGCCAACTTATTAATTGAGGCCGCTTATATTCCGCATTCTGGGTGGCCGACTGCGCGCACTGAAATTCAGAATATTTCCTTTCGCATCACGCTTGCAGACAACAGTACCGTTCTGCATATGGGTGATGCAGATGCGAGAATTGTTCATTTCGAGGCAGACGAAGAGTACTGGAAAGAAAGGACGATCGACCTGGCACTACCGCCCTATTGGTTTTTCTCATCGGATGACGGTGTTGAAATTCTTGAAGCTCGGATGGACGTTCGTTACACCATTGGTGTCCATGCGCCAGCAGAGCTCTCCAACCGCGCTAGTATTCCGGATGAATATACCGGTACAGAACTATTTACACAGCCCGGTGAAGGCCGCAGGTTCGTTGGATCGCAATAATCGATTCGCCACAACGCCGTCAATGCAGAATAAGCGACGTAACCATATCGCGGCAAGATCGCACCCGACCATTCTTGGCCTACGCGACATTCGGGATCCGCCCATTACGCTGCTCCTACAAAACGCAGGAAAATCGCTCGATCACGCTAGTCGCGGTTGAGCTCATTCCCGGCGACAAACACTTTGTTTATGGAGTGGGTCGCTTGAATGTCTTCCAGTGGATTCTCATCTAGTACGACAAAATCTGCCCAACGTCCAGCCGCAAGAATTCCGACGTCGTCTAAGTCGACACAATCGGCAGCCACTGATGTCGCGCTTAGCAGTATTTGTTCAGGCGTGAGACCTGAGTCGGCCATCAAGTCGAATTCCATATGCTCGAAATAGCCTAAAAATCTTCCACCCGGGCCAGTGTCAGTGCCAAAAGCGATCGGCACGCCAGCATCCGCAACGATCTTTAAGTTTTCCTTCGCTTGCTGCAGCGCTAGCTTATAACCTGCCGCTGTTGGGCTGGACGCCACGCCTGCCATAAACGCAGGGTCACTGACGCGTTCAATTTCACTTTGTTTCGCGCCCTCAAGAAAAAATGGATCATCGAAGAAGTCGGGACGGCTCTCATATACGAAAGTTGAGACTTCGCGCGTCAAGGTCGGAACATAGCAGATGCCAGATTCGAGCATTGCATCAGTGAATGCCGCAGTTACTTTCTGATCTCGAACAGAGTGCGCGATTAGATCGGTGCCCATGTCGAGAAGTCGCAGTGCATCGTCCATGTAAAATATGTGTGTCGCGACCGGGAGGCCCGCGTTATCCGCAACGGTCATCGCCGCTGCGATCGCATCCCAGGGCATTTTTGTGCCATTACCAAGATTGTCATCAACACGCAGTTTAATCCAGTCGGCACCAATGCGAACATTGGCTTTAGCAATTGCAGTGGCTTCCTCTGGCGCATTGCCAGCAACGACCTCTCCTGCGAGTCTGACTCGAGCGTGCTTGAGATCTGCATTTTCGTGCGCATTACGGACTTCAAATGCTTCACCACCGGCGCCGCCCAGGCTCACGACACTCGTCACGCCGTAGCGTGCATATAAAGAAAGGTCACCCCGAATGCGATCTAAAGAGTTTGTTACCGAATCTTTCGCCCAACGACCTGAAACATGACCGTGGGCATTCACAAAGCCCGGCACAATCCATTTTCCCTGCAGATCGATCGTTTCCGTTCCTTCCGGCAATGCACTAAATATTCCGACAACACGACCATTTTGTACCACCAGGCTCTTGCCGGTTTGAACGGGGGCTCCGCTACCGTCCCATATGGATGCGCCAGAATAAGCGACATAACCCTCCGCGGGTGGAGGGGCTATATCCGGCGTTATGATGCGCGGTTGAGCGCCTGCTTCGCTTTCAGTAGAAACGGGTGTAGTGTTTTCCGCATCGCCACAGGCGACCAAAACCATTGCGGCAATTACAAGCACTTGAATACGAGGCATTTTCATCTCCATACGGGGGCCAGCCTGGTGACTGTAACCTACCGCTTTTTACGCGACGACTACCATTGGGATGAATTTCTGGTAAAAACGAAAGTCGCCGACGATCAACCTAAGGACATCGAGTTTAACGTTCGGCTTCCTGAGCCGTCTGAATAAGAACATTCAGCGCTGCTCGATCCAAATACTTCCCTTTTGTTACAACGCCTGCGATCTGTTTGGTGTTGGCAATGTTCTCTAGTGGGTTAGCATCCAGCAACAACATATCTGCGCGCATACCGACGTTAATCGAACCCATTTCATCCTGTAACGAAAAGTACTCAGCAGGTCGCACCGTCGCGGACTGAAGCGCTTCAAGCGGGGTAAGTCCTGCGAGCACCAGCATTTCCAATTCAGAGTGCAAACTGTAACCGGGGACGGCAATGGCGATCGGTGTATCGGTGCCTGCGCCAATCGGTACGCCGGCTTGATGTGCGCGGCCAGTCAAAAACAGATACCAGTCGGACTCAGTCGTATCGGTGTCTTCCGGTGGACTCGCCGCCTGTATTGCGGTCGATTCCCGCCAATCATCGCCAGCAATGGCGGGAAGTCTTGATAGCGCGTCTTGCCAATCGTCACGTAAATATGGGGGCATGTGACTCATGGACGCGAGACGCAACGTCGGCACTTGCGTCGTTGAAGAAAGTGCTTCCAATGTTCTGTCGCAACGCTCTTCATCATAGTTTTGAATCGCAGGCACACGCTGCAAGCTGTGCAGAGATGAGCGCAATTCGAAACCGGAGAGGCCCTCTGCGTTCTTGAGTTTTTCCAAACGAGTCTCGTGCAATTCGGGTGAATTACTCGCGCAGTCCATTTCAATATTGCGCAAGTGTTCGATTGAATCGACCAAAGGACCTGCCGCGCCTGCGCGCATGGAAAGCGGGACGTGAGAATCAATCGGCAGCTCGTGTTCGTTGGCTGCTTCTACTAATGCTTCGAAAACGGCGGGGCTAACCATTTCGTAAATTTTAATGAAATCGACGCCCTGGGCTTTAAGGTCGGCGACCATCGCTTTTGCCTCGTCGGGCGTAGCATTTCGCGTGCCAATCTCCGGCCGAGAGTCTCCGTCATAAACAACGAATTGGCCGTCCAACAATGGGCCGGCAAAATAAACGCGAGGGGCAAGAGCGTCCTCAGCACGCATTTCCTCAACGATTGGCAGCATTTTGTGCATTAAACCACCGGTATCGCGGACACTCGTGATTCCATAAGAAAGAAACAGCGCTGGCATGCTTTTGGTAAAGCGGTCATCGTATGAGAGATGCACGTGGAAATCCCAGAGGCCTGGAATTAAAAACTTGTCAGTGCCGTCGATCACCACTGCGACGTCCGTTGCAACATCGGAGTTGTTGACCGCAACAATTTCATCGCCATCAAAAATAACCGTCTGGTTTTCGCGAACTCCGTTGACTGCATCGATAACCGTCACATTAGTGACCGCAGTTCCGGTGGACGGTGGGATTGGATCAGATTGGCATGCGGCAGTGAGCAGCGTCGCAACTATTGTTATCGCTCGGCACAATTGTCCTATCGTCAAGTACGACGCAGTTTCTGAATAACGCATGTTTCCCCTTATTATTAATTAGGACCACAGTTCAACTCTGACTCTTTTTCTGGCTCAATAATTTTATGGTTCCAGATCGATTCGAAAATTTGTAACGAAAGTCAGAAAATTCGACACTTCAATGATGTCTTCGCCAACGAATCGAATCGTGTGCGAGTTAACGCGTTCCACATTCGGCAAATAGCCAAGCAATTCAACCGGTCGATAGTGTTTCAAACTAAGCTCGAGTTCTATCGGTGTATCTAAAACATACGGCTTAAATTCGTCAATTCGATCGATAGCGGATTTAGTTCGCGTACGAATCACTTCATACCCCGCTTCGGGTGTCAGGGTCTCTGCAGAATGAAACCCTTTTGACCATTTGACCACGGCGCCTTCAATATCCCCTATCAACACCTGGTTCTCAGCCACCGCTACATCATCGCCTGAGACCATAATGACCGGCACTCCGTAGTGACCGGCCGCCGCGGCTGCCATGCTACCTTCGGTCATTTCGATGCCGTTCAAACGCAAGCCAGTGATACTGGCGCTCGACATTGTGTGTGCTCGAACACCACGCATGTTGGCGGTACTGGCGTGGTAACCGAGAAAAATGACACCATCGAATGTTTCGTCAATACCGGCCATCATGGCGAGCTCTCTGGGCCAGGAACGAACGACGGTTACGTCATCCGGTAGTTTGTCAATGAGTAGATTTTGTCCGTTGCCATGTGAATCACTGATGACGAACTCAGTCGCACCTGCGGCTCTGGCAGCGTCTATCGCAGCATTGACCTCTGCGGTCATAAACTCACGGAAACGCTCATACTCAAAACTACCTGGCCCTAGTTGATCACCCGAAACGGCACCGACTACGCCTTCCATATCGGAGGAGATGTAAATCTTCAGGCCATTGTCCTGCCCTTGTGCCGTAGTGGTCAGCAAGACAGTGCACGCCAAGGTCACTATAGTGCAAATTACCGACGCTTTCTGCGCAAGGATTTGCGCCGAAGGTCGCAATGCGCCGAGCAGGCGCTCAGATGTCCAAGTCCACTGATTATTTCTCATTATTGCCCCGAGTTTATTCTTGTAATTGAAACTTAGCACAGGGCGACCATGAGGTTCGGTCAAAAGAAGCCTGTTAGAATTCGTAGCCAATAAGAACAATAAGTGGGAGCGGCGCGATGCGTAGTTTGGGGTGGGTATTCTTTTTAAGTTGGATCGCGGGTTGCGCTGCGGGATCCGGCGGAATCAACACCGTCGAGCAACGCGATAAACCCACGTTGATTTTGATATCAATAGACGGCTTTCGCTGGGACTATCAGGACCTTTACGAGACGCCTACATTAGATTGGATTGCCGAAAATGGCGTTCGCGCCGATGCGCTGATTCCAGTCTTTCCCACGCTAACTTTTCCAAATCACTACTCCATCGCAACCGGCCTGTATCCTGCAAACCACAAACTCATTGGCAACAATTTTCCAAGCCCAGATCGCTCGAGATTTTATAGCATGGGGGATTGGCAGGCCGTACAGGACGGCAGTTGGTACGGTGGTCGGCCCATTTGGGTTGCGGCAGAAGAAAACGGCATGGTCAGCGCCGCGTACTACTTTGTGGGCACAGAGGCGCCGGTCAGCAATATTCCTTTGACTTATTGGCATCGGTTTGATGCATCGGTTCCGGGAGAGGCCCGCGTCGAAAAAGTGATTGAATGGCTGTCTATGTCAGACGACAAACGCCCGCATATGATTACGCTTTACTTTGAAGATGTGGATACGGCGACTCACATTCATGGACCGGGGTCTCCTGAAAGCATCGCTGCAATCAAACGGACAGACGGTTACCTCCAAAAGTTGATGACGGGAATAGACAATACCGCGGTGGCGGATAGTACCTATGTCGTCGTTGTGTCGGATCATGGTCAGGGCACTTTCATTCAAGATCAACCAGCATTCGTCATCGAAGACGTTGCCAATTTGGATGACATGGTTGTTGTTGATCACGGCACGTCAGCATTTCTTTATCTGCAGGAACCCAATCCGGAAAGGGCGCAGAAAGTACGCGACGCTATCAACGCAAGCTGGCGCCATGGTAAAGCTTATCTGCGACAAGATACGCCTACTGATTGGCACGTTCCGGCGGACTCCGATTTTGCAGACGTGATTCTACAGGC
>JABIUH010000374.1 GCA_018701055.1 Woeseia sp.
GATGAAGTGAGTCAACGAGGATCGCGCAAACAAAATGATTCGCGAATATTGTCTCTAATTTTTCGAAATGTTCCCTCAAATCGTGTTTGGACGTATCAGGTTTTTGACCGGTTACGGCAGAAGGCGATGAAGAGCCGCGCCAATCGAATAAGTAACAATAAATCGATTGTCTGGTTTGAGGTTCCCGCTGATCCACGGTCTCTTAAGTTCACGTCAGGATTCGAGCCAAATTTTTCGAACAACTTAGATCTGTCAGTTTCAAGAAGCTCTGCGTATGGTGGCAGGATTGAAAAGTATCGAATTGCATCACGAAACGAGCGAATTCAGTACTTGATTGTCGCGGGACCCACTCACGTTTGGATTGTAAACCCGCAAGCGCTAACAACGGAGCTTTCGACTTATGGTTTACGTAGCGTCGATGTCATCACAGATGAAGACCTTTGTATTCCAGGATACGAATTCTTCGATAACGAGGGAGCAGGTCAAATACATAGCCAAATTCGGGATGGATTGGCAGGAGACCTGTTCCCCGTGGATCCGGATCGCACTGATGCATCGCCATGTAGTGAAAAAATGCCGGTAGTGAAGGCCTTTCGGCGTGCGATTCTTACCAGTCGGCCAAAGCTAGCCGGTAAATGAGGTGCGATGACAAACTCGCGACAGCGAGAAATGATTTGAGCGATGCTCGAGGTATTCCTGTTTCTTACTCAAACAAAGAGGCGATCGTTGCACTTGAGAACGCACACGAATCCTTCCTGGCATTTCACGGTGATCCGCTTGAAATGGTCAATACTATTATTGAACGTCATCCCGACTTCATGCTGGCGCACCTGTTCAAGGCTGCATGCCTCACCCAAACCATAGAAAACCGGGTACGTGACGATTTGGTGAATACTGTCTCTGCAGCCGAAGCGTTGTCTGCTACAGCGACTGACCGTGAATTGGCGCACCTACGTGCTGTTAGCGCATGGATAACGGGCGACGTCTCCGCTGCAGTCACCGAATGGGAAAATGCGCTCGCGCATAATCCGCTTGATCTGCTCGCTCTTCAGATCATTCATTTAACTTACGTGCTTTTTGGACAAGTCAAAGGCCAGCGAGATGTTGTCGCTAGGGTATTCACTTATTGGGATGAGAGCATCGTTGGCTATGAACATGTGCTCGGCTTTTACGCATTTGGTCTCGAGGAAAATGGTGAATACGAACGTGCTGAACAAATGGCGAAACGTTCTATCTCGTTGCGCTCAGAGAACCCCTATGCGGTGCACGCGATCGTTCACATCATGGATATGCAGGGTCGTTATCGCGAGGGATTAGCGTTCATGTACGATCACGCAGAAAGGTGGACGGCATCAGGGTTCACTGTTCATTTATGGTGGCACACAGCATTAATGCATCTCGATTTACAGGATTTCGAGAGAGTGCTGGAAATCTATGACAGTGAACTTCGTGCATCCCAGGACACCGCTAGTCTCTACGAAGAATTCGATGCGACTGCATTATTGTGGCGGCTCAGGCTGTTGGGTGTTGATGTCGGCGATCGCTGGATAGAATTGGCGGACAAATGGGAACCGTCTGCGAAAGATACTCTTTATGCATTCAATAACGCTCATGCAATGATGGCTTTGGTTTCCGACTCGAGGCACATCGCTTCGCAAGTACTTCTTGAAACCAACGATCGATATGCGCGGGAGTCGAGCAACGACAATGCTGTGGCTATTCGGACCGTCGGATTATTGTTTTGTCATGCGATCAAGGATTTTCATGAAAATCGATACGCCGAATGTGTTGACCGTTTGTTGGCGGTTCGTCATCAGCTTGACCACTTGGGCGGTAGCTATGTTCAACGCGAAGTTTTAATCTGGACTATGTTTGAAGCGTCAATTCGTGCCGGTAGATACGCGCTTGCAGTCGCATTGGCGAATGAACGCTGTGAGCTCAAACCGGGCAGCGTGCAACGCTGGCTCGACTTAGCTCGCGGACTGCATGGATTGGGTGACATGAGTGCTTCGACAGCGGCGAATGACAAAGCTGCCGTGATACTCGCCGAGCATAACGATCGGTCGCAAACGTTGGAATCATGAATAGGACATTTCGTGAAATCGTCGGCAGCAGTCATACCTTTGAGTACAATTTCGTAACCTCCCTGAGGAAATAGGCGAAATCAGCATCGTGAACATCGAAAACAATAAAACCTTATCAGCAGATGATATTGAACGCTTTTTTGACGTGGGTTGGGTCGAAAAGAAAGCATTATTTCAGCCGGATGAAATCAATAAGATGCGCGCGTGTTTCGACAACCTCGAAATGCTTGCAAGTGAGCTGACGGAAACTTCCTTGTCGCATGGCTCTCATTTTGTATTGGGTGAAAACGGTCCGCAACAAGTCATCAAGCGAGTTGTATGGGCCGGAGGCTCGCAATCTTATTTGTTGGACATTGGCAATGATCGTCGACTGACAGTACCTTCCGGCCAGCTTTTAACCAGCGACACAATGGAACAATTGTTGTCGCAGGCGCATTTCAAGCGGCCCAATGATGGCGTAGTCTTCGGTTGGCACCAGGATATCC
>JABIUH010000277.1 GCA_018701055.1 Woeseia sp.
CGTGGTGCGTTTTGCATCGCTCGATGAAACGTCGTCTGCCGCGAGTAGGGCTAGCGAAAATTCGCAGTCGGTGCAGCAAAAGGCACGCGAACTGCTTCTGGGTCGTTTCCAAACAGACACGAACGTTGCGCTGACCGACGCTTCCCGCATGCCGGAGTGGCTGCGAAACATGGGCTTGGAGCCAATGAGCCTCGGTCTTGATTTACGTGGCGGTGTCTACGTGCTGCTTGAAGTCGATATGGATAGCGCGGTTAAAGGTCGCCTTGCTGCCTATGAGCAGGACTTCGACGCGCGTATTCGCGCGGAGAAGATTCGTCCACTGGTTAAGCTCGATGGTCAGCAAGTTAACATTCGATTGACAACGGCCGAGGAAATGGAACGTGCCCGCGAGATAGTGAGAGAGGCGGACCCCGAACTCATCATATTAGATGGCGCTGACGGAAAATCGTTGCGTGTCCGCATGAGCGATACACAAATTAAAGCCCGTCAGGATTTTGCCATCGAGCAAAATATGACCACGTTACGCAATCGCGTTGACCAACTCGGTGTTGCGGAACCATTGGTGCAACGCCAGGGCGTGAATCGAATTGTCGTTCAGTTACCTGGCGTGCAAGACCCGAATGCCTTAAAGAATATCCTGACTGCGACGGCGACCTTGGAATTTCGCATGGTCGATACCGATGGTACGAGCCCAGGATCGCGTCGCTATCCGGGTGCGCCCGGCGTACAAGGACAAATTCTAAAACGCGAAGTGATCGCGTCGGGTGATCAAATAGTTGATGCATCCGCAGGTTTTTCAGAGGGAAGCCCGGCGGTATTTATTACGTTGGACGCGGTTGGCGGAGAGCGAATGCTCGCTAATACCATGGCCAATCTCAGAAAACCGATGTCGTCTGTATTTATCGAAACGAAACGTACGCCGATTACGCTGCCAGATGGAGAGACGTCCTACCGCCAGGTGCGTACGGAAGAAATAATCAACACCGCAACCATCAATGGCGTTTTCAAAGACAGCTTTGTTACAACGGGCCTCAACCCGGTCGAAGCTCGTGATCTCGCATTATTGCTAAGAGCAGGTGCATTGGCGGCACCTGTATTTCAGATTGAAGATCGCACTATTGGGCCGACCCTGGGTCAAGACAACATCGATGCCGGCTTCAAAGCCGTGCAGATTGGCTTCCTGGCTGTGACCGTGTTCATGGCATTTTACTACCGCGGTTTTGGCTTGATCGCCAATGTAGCGCTGTTCTCCAATCTCATATTTATCGCCGCAATGTTGTCGCTGTTACAGGCGTCGCTGACTTTGCCGGGAATCGCCGGGATCGTTCTGACCGTCGGTATGGCGGTCGATGCTAATGTGCTGATATTCGAGCGAATTCGGGAAGAACTGTCTGCTGGTTCGACGGTTCAAAATGCGATCCATCTAGGCTACGAAAAAGCTTTCTCGTCGATTGCGGATGCCAACGTGACCACACTGATTGCCGCCATCGTATTGTTCGCATTCGGAACCGGTCCGATTAAGGGATTCGCTGTTACGTTGTCACTAGGCATTATCACTTCCATGTTTACAGCGATTGTGGGTACACGCACGATTGTCAACTTCGTTTTTGGCGGTCGTCGGCTCGACAAGCTGCCGATTTAAGGATGCATCGATGCGCTTAATAAAAGAAAAGACCAGTATCGATTTCCTTAGCGGAAGTCGTCGCAATATCGCGGTCGGTTTTTCCATTCTTATTGTGGTCGTGTCATTGGTTTCACTGTCCCTGCGTGGTCTTAATCTTGGCATCGATTTCACCGGTGGAATCTTGTTGGAAGTTGGTTATCCGCAAGATGCTGATTTGCCCGACATACGCAATAAGCTGGACGCCGCCGGTTTTGAGAGATCGATCGTACAAGCATTCGGCAATACGACAGATGTTTTGGTTCGTTTGCCGCCGCAACCAGGAGAGGATTCCACGGAGATTCGCGACCGTTTGTTTGAAATGCTCTCTGGCGGTGACTCGCGAGTAGATTTGCGCCGTGTGGAATTGGTAAGCGCACAGGTAGGAGAGGAGCTGACCGAACAAGGCGGCC
>JABIUH010000197.1 GCA_018701055.1 Woeseia sp.
CGCGTCGTCAGTCGCTATTTTGCAGTATTGGGTGCTGAGGACCGGCTCACCTCCATTCACGCGGATCGAAACGCAATTGCGCGACAACTCGAGCAGGCAAAACAGCGCTTCGAGGTTGGTTTGATCGCGATCACCGACGTCCAAGAATCGCAGGCGGCATACGACCAGTCAGTTGCATCCGAAATTCAGGCAAAAAGAGAATTGGCGACTGCACGAGAATTTCTGCGGGAAATCACCGGCGAGTACACTCCGTCGCTGTCCGCGCCCGACGAGAAGTTTCCGCTGCTCTCCCCTAATCCTGCCGAAGAAGGCCGCTGGATCGATTTGGCACTGGACCAAAACCTAGCCCTCGTATCCAGTCGTTTCGACGAAGAAATTGCGCGCAACGAGATCTCGTTTCGCCGCACAGGCCACTATCCAACCGTAGATCTCGTCGCTAACTATGACACCAGTGATACCGACATCAGTAATGTGACGCTCGCTGGCCAGCTAAGCCCGAACCCAAGTTTTCCGACTGACAATACCCGCGACACAATTTCGATCCAGTTCAGCATTCCTTTGTTTGAGGGCGGCACGACGTCATCTCGGGTACGCGAAGCCGTTTACCTGCATCGTGCCAGTCGTGAACAACTGCAACGTGTTGCAAGAGAAACTGAACGGCAGACCCGTGACGCCTATCTTGGCGTTTTGTCGGAGATAAGTCGTGTCAATGCGCTGCAGCAAGCGGTTGCATCCAGTCGAACGGCACTTGAGGCCACACAGGCAGGTTTCGAGGTCGGTACCCGGACGATCGTTGATGTCTTGAATTCGCAGCGATCGCTGTATATCGCGATTACCAACTACTACGACAGTCGCTACACGTACATTGGCAACGTTTTGGCGCTCAAGCTCGCAGCCGGCTCACTTCAGGTTCAGGACCTGGAAGAAATAGATCGATTCCTGGTAGATCGGCGGCCACCGGAAGAAGTAATTGCCGAAGAGGAATCGCCAAACTAAATCGGTAAGCGAGAAATGACAGTCAGTTAACGTTTCCGATAAGCGGTTCCATGAGGCGCAATAGTCGGCTTAACGAGCCTCGGTTCTGACGCACGATCTCAAACCCGCGAGCGCCGATATCTTTTGCGGTCACATCATCTCCGAATAAATCCGCAACTGCTGCGCCCAGCTGACCGGCGTTGTTAACAACTATCGACGCACCGTCGTGTTCGAACTTGTCCGCAATGTCTTGTGTGTTGAACAAATGTGGGCCCGTTACGATTGGACGTGCGAGCGCTGCCGGTTCGAGAAGATTGTGTCCGCCGACAGGAACCAGGGTCCCACCGACAAAAGCGACATCTGCTGCTGCGTAAAACAGCGGGACTTCACCCATCGTGTCGACCAGATAGATTTCAATGTCTAATGTGCAAGGCAGACCGTCTGTTCGCGATATGAACTTGTAGCCACCCTTATGCAAACTTGATCCAACATTCCGGAACCGCTCAGGGTGTCGTGGAATCAGCACCAGGATTGCCTCCGGAAACTGTTTTTGAACAATCCTGTGTGCGTGAAGAACTAATTCCTCTTCACCGTCATGAGTACTCGCAGCCACCCACACGTGTCGACCCTCGAAATTGTCGCGACGTAGATTGGCGCCGTCAGATTGCAATGTTTCTGGCAACTGAACATCAAACTTGATGTTGCCCGTCACCCAAGTACGCTCAGGCGCTGCGCCAAGCGCTCGAAAGCGTTCAGCGTCAGCTTCCGATTGCGCCGCAATCACGATCCCGTGCGATAAGGTTTGACGAAACAGGGGCAAAAACTTGCGATAGGATTTGACCGATTTCGGCGAAATTCGAGCACTTACGAGTACGAGTGGAATATTCCGGTGTCCACACTCGTGATAAAGGTTAGGCCAAATTTCCGTTTCGAGTATTAGCGCTATTTCCGGCTTTATTGAGTCGAAAAAACTACCAACGGCATCCGGCGTCTCGAAAGGGATATAGCAATGCAGCACGGAATCGCCAAATAACAAACGTACGCGAGCGGCACCTGTTGGCGTTACCGTCGTGATCAAAAGATGTCGATCTGGGAAACGCTTTTTGAGTGCACGCAC
>JABIUH010000212.1 GCA_018701055.1 Woeseia sp.
CCCGGATGCGATTCGATTGAACGCCAATGAGGCTCCCGAGACGCACTGGTTCGCCGACGACGAACAGGCGCTCAACCGCTATCCAGAGGCACGTCCAACCGTTTTGCGCGCGGAATTGGCAAAATTGTATGCGGTATCGGAAGACAACCTATTGGTGACGCGTGGCAGCAGCGAGGCAATTGACGTTGTTATTCGCACCTTTTGCCGCGCCTACCAGGATAGCGTCGTTTCGATGCCCCCTACTTTCGAGTTGTATCCATACTTCGCCAGAATCCAAGGTGCTGAAAGCATTGAGGTCCCTTTGCACGATGAGACCTTCGCTGTCGATTGCGCTAGCATTTTGCACGCCTGCAAAGATGACACAAAGGTGATTTTCTTCTGCTCCCCTAACAACCCTACCGGGAGTGTTGTGGATGCCCGCGACATCCTGAGTGTCGCAGACGCACGGCGCGGCAAGTCTGTCGTCGTTGTTGACGAGGCTTACATCGAATTCTCAGACCAAGCATCATTGACGAGCGTCGCCACGACGCATGAAAATCTCATCGTGTTGCGCACCTTGTCGAAAGCTTATGCCCTTGCCGGTGCACGTTGCGGCGTCGCCATTTCAAATCCGGAAATCATCGATATCGCCTCGGGCGTGCTGTCGCCCTTCTCCTTTGCAGCACCCTCAGCGGATTGCGTGCTGCAAGCACTAGCACCGAATCGAATGGCGGCCGCGAAACAATATGTCGAAGAAGCCGTTGCCGAACGAGATCGTCTGAGTCAGGCGCTAGGCGAATTTGAGTCGGTGGAAAAAGTGTGGCCAACGGACGGTAATTTCCTCCTCCTACGCGTCAGCCGCCAACAAGCCATTCTCGACAGCCTCAGAGACCGAAGAATTCTGATTCGAGGCTATGGCGAGCACCAGAGCCTGAAAGACTGCTTGCGAATTACAGTCGGAACGCCCGCAGAGAACGACGCGCTGCTCAACGCGCTAAAGGACTTCGACACGCAATAGGTTAGGCGACGGCCTGGCAAACGCGATGTCAGCGCTCTGATGCGGCCTGACGGCCCCCCTCGCCCCAGGCTCAGTCCCACTTGGCCAGCGACGCTTAGTTTTCGGCTCTTTCACGATTGCTGGCACAACCGATACAAAGCACAGCAGTAGGATCGAACTCGAGCCGCTTACGCGCAATGGGCTCGCCACACTCACGACAGTATCCAAACTCGCCCCTATCAAGGCGCGACAGCGCGGCCGTTATCGAGTGTTGCTGGTGTTCGCGACGCCGCCCGGATGCTTGCGACATCGCCTGCGCCTGCATGGCATCCATGCGCGACAGCCGGCCGACTGCAGATTGATCCAGCTCAACCACCGCGGACGACGCGGCCCCAGTCGCGGCGACTTGCTCCAATGTAGCGCGAAGAGCCAGCAGCCGAGAACGCATGTCAGAAACAGCGTTGGCATCCATCTATCGAACCAAGAGACTTTTTTTATTGTTGCATAACAATGATTTATTGTATTTTATTAAAGTGTTTTATGATTACTGATCACGATATAAACGAAGCAATTCTTGTTCTCGATCTCGCGTTAAACCCGCACGCAGTGTCGCTTGGGATTCAGCTGGACGGGTGCGGTGCCACGCCAGGGTGTCCTGAGCGATGGTCGCCAATGGGCGAAATTTCATGCCCTTATCAATTGCTCTGGCATTAACCATCCGTCCGTAATTCAGATAGCGGCCGCTCGGACGATTCCAGAAAACCACGGTGTCCTGCGGCACCTCGCCCTGCTGGACCAGGAAATCCCATGGCACCCAATTTAAATTTGACGGCGTCGACGTAATTGCTCGAATCCCATGCACAAGTCCTGCCGTATCCAGCTCTGCTTGAGGGCCTTCCGTGTTGTAGATTCCTGTGGTGGAGTTTTCCAACAGATGAACGTAGAACTCCGAAAGATCCCTGACCTCGACAAATTGGATCGGGTCCGCATGATGACCCTGGACCAAAACTTCGCCACCCTCATCGAGCCGATCGACCCAGTAAGTGAATCGATCTGTTCGATCTCCTGGCCCGACAATTACCGGCGGACGGGTAATCAAGGTACGTGCACCAAACCCTTCTTGCACAATTCGTTCAGCGAGCACCTTGTTGGGCCCGTAGCCGGACCATTCTGACTCGGGAATGCCCTTCGGACCGACAGGTGCATCTTCATCCATCACCGCGGGGATGAAATCGGTGTAAACCGCGCGAGTCGACGTAAATAAATACTGTTCACAACTATTCTTCAGTAAGTCGACGCTCTGCCGAACCTGAAGCGGCGTGTAACCAGAGTTATCAAGCACGGCATCCCAGCGCCGGCCTTCCAACGATCTCAGGTTATCGTTTCGATCGCCGACCAATTTCTCCGCCTCTGGAAAGAGGTGGGTATTTGTTCTGCCGCGATTGAACAGGGTTATCTTATGACCACGTGCTAAGGCGTGCCGCACAAAATGTGGTCCTATAAAGCCCGTACCACCGAGAACCAAAATATTGAGACCACCCGAGGACTGCCCGCTGCTTTGCTCACTACCCAGCAGACCGAGCGCCGCAATCCCCGCGGATGCGGTCATAAATTCACGGCGTGTGTTCATGTCATCTCCCTATTGCAGGTCGGAACTACGTCGGCGTCATGACCATAAAAGGCAACAATACGCCATTCATTCTCGCGTTTTTGCAATACGTACAAGGACCTTCGAATCGCCGGAGCAATTGCACCCCCATTCCTATCCAAACGTGAAAATCGCGTATCGACGAATGCCAAATTTGCCGAGGCAATACAGACTTCCGTATCCAGAATACGTGATTCGACCCACCCTTGTGACTCTAGCAGCGGATACAGGCCAGTGAGACTGTCGATCGCCTCATCCGGATCTGCATAAATTCGATGCGGGACGCCACCCACCTGCACCGGTGTAGCATAAATCTCATGTGCCACTTTAATGACATCTTTCTCATTAAAGACAGCAAAATACTCGTGCATTTTTGCAGCGGCATCATCTGCGTCATTGGCGAACGACGAAGCGCTCACCAATAGGGTAAAGGCCAAAACAACTAATCTCATCATCGCTCCCCTCGTTTAAATCGTGATTTCTTGCGGTACATCCCTGAGATTGTAACGTGAACTCATCACATGGCCGTACGCGCCCACATTGGCAATCAGGATAATGTCGCCCTCCTC
>JABIUH010000152.1 GCA_018701055.1 Woeseia sp.
AGTAAAACTGTGGGTCCGTACGCAAGAAGTTCAAGAAGTCATCGAAGCTACCGGCAAATTCAAGTTCATCGATGATCAGCTGCATTTCGTCGCGAATGCGCTTTACTTCATTCAAGCCGAGTCGATGAATCTCATCTGGCGTCATCTGTGTTGTTGTATACAGTCGAGTACGATATTCGTAAAACGCCTCGCCATTCGGTAGCGACGACGCGCCAATGCTCTCGCGGCTCGCAGGTAGATAAATGTTGTTGAAGTAATGATCGAATTCGCGATAGGCAGGAACAATTGATGCTTCGATGATCTCTATTGCAAGCTGCTTGATGCGCTCCTGATCTTCGCTGCCAATCTCATCCGGCATGTTTGCAAATAATTTAAAGAACGGACTGGATTCCGGATCCTCGACTAACTGTGACGAAAGTTGATTCGGAATGCGTTCCATCAGAATCTTGGGCGGCATGTAGCCCGTTTTTCGGCCTTCTTCCATGCGCGCAGTCGTCTGCTCGATGACTGCTTCGATTTGCGTCATTCGTGCGAGCCAGTCTTCGTAGTCTTTGACGTTGTTTAGGCGCAGGGTTTCTGCTGTTGCATCGAGCGATTGCACACCACCTCTTTGGCTCATTGGCATGAGATAGTTTTTAAATTCATGACTGTCGAGTGTATTTTCGATCTGACGTCGAAAAAGATCGTAATTAAGCGCGTCGGCTGCCGATAGTTGTGAAGAGTCGATTGTTCGGAGCCGACGCAGAAAGGCTTGTTGCTCCGCATGCCGCCGCTCGATCGCGGTGAGGCTCATATCAGCCCACTGTTCGTTGAAACGTCGGTCGCCGAGTCTTGAGGCGCGTACCGGATTTTCCACGAGCTGCCATTCCCAGGATTCTTCCAGGAGTGCTGAAAAATCTTCCGCTGGGCTTCCATGTGCCTGCAAGTGATTGAAAAATAAATAAATTAAGCCTAAAATTCGCATGCGATGCATCGAGATTCTCCGATTTAGTCCTCGATATTGTTGCCGCGAAAAGTGTCGCTGGCAACTGTCTTATGAGTTGGCTATGATTGCTGGTAGTAATCAATAGGGTTGGCAGAAGAGTCCTCTGTAAAGAGGCGCCGAAGGCGCAACACGCTCGGAAACGCTCAGGCACACGGACTGTCAACACTGATTATCTCTGGAGAGTGACCGAAAGGTCCACCGAAGGGGTATGCAGCCGAAATGGTTTGCGATCTTTCAGGTTTCAGGACAGAGGGGCGATCGAGTGAGCTGACTATCAGCTCACTCGATCGCCCCTTTTTTGTTGCGCAAGATATTAGGACCGGAGTTTTTACATGGGTAATAAGACACCGCTTTTCCAATGCCACGTCGATGCAGGCGCGAAGATCGTCGATTTTGGTGGGTGGGATATGCCCCTGCACTACGGATCGCAACTTGAAGAACACCACGTCGTTAGAAATTCTGCCGGCGCATTCGACGTATCCCATATGACGGTTGTTGATGTCGGTGGCGCGGACGCGAAAATTTTCTTGCAAGCCCTGCTAGCCAATGATGTTGCTCGACTCAAAGAAGAGGGCAAAGCGCTATACAGCGCAATGTTGAACGACGAGGGCGGCGTTGTTGATGACCTAATCACCTATTACCTCGGCCCAGATCGCTATCGGGTCGTCGTCAATGCCTCAACACGAGACAAAGATTTGGCGTGGATCAACGCGCAAGCGAGGGCTTTCAATGTTGAGATCGAAGAGCGCTCGAATCTGGCAATGATTGCGGTACAGGGACCGACTGCCCGTGAGCTTGCAGCCGACATCCTAGATCCCGCGTGGCGCGAGGCGGCTTTGGCATTGCGACCGTTTTTTGGACTCGAAGCTGGAGATTGGTTTATTGCCAGAACCGGATACACCGGTGAGGATGGGTGGGAGATCATGCTGCCGTCTGAGGAAGCAGCAGAATTCTGGGAAAATTGCAGTCGTGCTGGAATACAGCCGATTGGTCTGGGCGCGCGCGATACGCTGCGTCTTGAGGCGGGCTTGAATCTGTACGGCTCAGATATGGACGAGTCCGTTTCGCCGCTTGAGGCAGGCATGGGTTGGACAATTGCCTGGGAACCCGAGGACAGAAAGTTCGTGGGCCGCACGGCGTTGGAAACCATGCGCGAGAATTCGCAGCGACAAAAATTTTCAGGCCTCTTGTTGGAAGGCAAAGGTGTATTGCGTGACCACATGCGAGTGGTTGTGGGGGGGCGTGCAGACGGTGAAATAACCAGTGGTGGTTTCTCACCGACACTGCAGCGCTCAATAGCGATGGCGAGGCTTCCAGCAGGGGATTACGATAGCGCGAAAGTTGATGTGCGTGGACGACTTTTGGATGTGCGAGTGGTGAAGTTGCCGTTCGTGCGCAATGGAAAGACTAAGATTGAGCTTTAATCGATTTAGGGCTTTAGGAGAGAATAAATGAGTGAATTGCCAGGTGATCTCAAATTTACAAAAGAACACGAGTGGCTGCGTCAGGAAGAAGACGGCACGGTGACGATCGGCATTACGGACCACGCCCAGAGCGCCTTAGGTGATCTGGTCTATGTAGAGTTGCCGGAAGTTGGCCAAGAGGTCGAAGCGGGTGGCGAAATGGCGGTCGTCGAATCAGTTAAGGCGGCGTCTGATGTGTATGCGCCGATTGCCGGCGAGGTAGTTGCCGTCAATGAAGGACTTGCAGACGATCCGGAAAAAATTAACGGTGATGCCTACGGAGATGGATGGATTGTCAGGATGAGGCCGTCTAATGACGACGCCGAAACTCTGACACCAGACGAATACCAGGAATTCCTGGATGAACTCGAAGAATAACCACTAAAAAGAACCCTACGACTATGCCATTTATTCCGCACACGGAAGAAGAGGTCGTTGCAATGTTAGGCACAATTGGTGCCAGCGACATTAACGACCTATTTGATGAAATCCCTCGCGACTTGCTGATCAAAGATCTCGACGGCGTGCCTGATGCGCTGAACGAAATGGAAATCAAGCGGCTCATGCAGGATCGGGCTGCACTCGATATTGGCGCAAAATGTTTCATTGGCGCGGGTGCCTACGAGCATCATATTCCCGCTGCTGTTTGGGATATTGCGACGCGCGGCGAATTTTATAGCGCGTACACCCCTTACCAGGCCGAAGCCAGTCAGGGGACGTTACAAACGATTTATGAATACCAAACCATGGTCACCAGCCTGACCGGCCTGGACGTGAGTAACGCATCACTTTATGACGGCGCTTCAGGTTTGGCTGAAGCAGCTTTGATGGCTGTACGCGCGAATCGCAAGTCCAAATCACGACGCGTATTGCTTACTGCTGGCGTTAACCACACCTATGAGAAAGTCGCATGCGCCATCGCGGGATCGCAAGGTCTAGAGTTTGAACGGATGCCGCTGGATATTGAAACGGGCAAATCCGACGTTAGTGTGTTGGACGAACAGGGTGATCCACCGGTTGCGGTTGTCATACAACAACCGTCATTTCTCGGCACTTACGAGGACGCAGATGCAATTACTAATTGGGCACATGCGAATGGCGCGTTGGTGATCGCCGTGGTTAACCCTGTATCTCTTGCCGTCTTGAAGCCGCCCGGACAATGGGGGGAAGCAGGTGCTGACATCGCCGGTGGCGAAGGACAGCCGCTCGGCATACCGATGTCATCGGGCGGGCCCTATTTTGGGATCATGACGTGTAAGGAAAAAATCGTCCGCCAAATGCCCGGCAGAATCGTTGGGCGGACGACAGATCTCGACGGAAATCCCGGGTTTACTCTGACCTTGCAGGCGAGAGAGCAGCACATTCGGCGTAGTAAGGCGACGTCGAACATCTGTACAAATCAAGGGTTGATGGTTACTGCAGCCACGATTCATATGTCTCTGCTCGGTCTGGAAGGCCTGGCCGCTGTCGCGCTTCGGTCGCAAGTGCAAACTGCCAAGCTCGTCGATTTACTAACATCAATTGATGGCGTTACGGCGGCGTTCTCCACGCCCCATTTTCACGAGGCGGTCATTCGACTGAATCAGCCCGTCGGTCCGGTCCTGGATGCGCTCGCAGAGCAAGACATTCTTGGCGGTTACGATTTAACAACGGATTTCCCCGAACTCGGAAACGCTTTATTGATTTGTGCGACCGAAACGAAAACCGATGATGATCTTGAGTCCTACGTTAAGGCGCTCGCTAATGTGTTGGCCAAGTAGGCCTGACGAGGAAAAGATTGATGCAGGAAATTATTTTCAACGGAACCAGTTATCGCACGCACAAGGAATTGCCTGCGATCGGGAGTCGAGCTCCCGACGTTTCACTCGTGAATACAGTGCTGCAAGATGTCTCGTTGGCTAATTTCATGGGTAAGCGGAAAATTCTGAATATTTTTCCGAGTATCGATACACCGGTTTGCGCGAAATCCGTCATCGTGTTCGATCAGCTAGCTGAGGATTACGATGACGTCGCCATGCTAATGGTTTCTTACGATCTGCCATTTGCACACGAGCGCTTCCAGCAGGAGCATTCGTTGGATCGGGTAGTCGGCCTTTCAGCTATTCGTCACGCAGGTTTCGGCGAAAATTACGGCGTGCAAATTGTAGAAGGGCCACTTGCCGGCATGTTTTCGAGAGCGGTTGTCGTCCTTGACGAAAATAATACCGTGGTGCACCGCGAGCAAATTGCTGATATCGGCGAAGAACCGGATTACGTTGCTGCTTGCAAAGCGTTGGGCATCGAAATTAGTCCACTTGAAATTGACTCATGACACGGAACATACGACACAGGACAATATGATGGGCGAGCCACTAATCTTTGAACATTCACGAGCAGGGCGTCGCGCCTTTGCGCAGGCGCCGCTCTCCACTAACGAGGACAATATTCCTCAGTCGTTACGTCGAACCGATACACCAACTTTACCTGCGGTTTCTGAACTCCAGCTTGTGCGTCATTTCACGCGACTATCGCAACGAAATTTTTCTATCGATACCCAATTTTATCCATTGGGCTCGTGCACGATGAAATACAACCCACGCGCCTGTAATTCACTGGCATTGTTGCCTGGGTTCGCTGGCCGACACCCCTTAGGTCCTGAGAGTCACGGGCAGGGATATTTGGCTTGCATGTTTGAATTGCAGGAAATGTTGCAGTCAGTCACGGGCATGAAGGCTGTTTCGTTAACGCCGATGGCAGGCGCGCAGGGTGAACTGGCCGGCGTCGCGATGATTCGCGCCTACCACGTCGCTAATGGTGACGATGGACGAAACGAAATTATCGTTCCCGATGCCGCTCACGGCACCAATCCGGCTACTGCGACGATGTGCGGCTGTACGGTACGTGAAATTCCGACCGGCGCGGACGGCGACGTCGACATAGAAGCACTGAAGGAAGTTGTTGGACCGAATACAGCCGGCATCATGTTGACGAATCCATCCACACTTGGGGTTTTCGAGCGTCGCATTACGGAGATCGCGAAGATTGTGCATGACGCCGGTGGTTTGCTCTATTACGACGGCGCCAATCTAAACGCCATTCTGGGCAAGGTCCGCCCTGGCGATATGGGTTTTGATGTCATCCATCTTAACTTGCACAAGACGTTTTCTACGCCACACGGCGGTGGCGGCCCCGGTTCAGGTGCGGTGGGTGTGGGCGAGCGGTTGAAACCGTTCCTGCCGATACCGGTCGTCGGAAAACAGGAGTCTGCTGGCGAAACTAAATTCTGTTGGCTGAGCGAGGAAGATATCCCTCAGAGCATAGGGCGTTTGTCAGGCTTCATGGGAAATGCAGGCGTATTAATTAGAGCCTATGTGTACATGCGAATGGTCGGCAAAGACGGTATGAAACGAATCGCAGAATTTGCGACTTTGAACGCCAATTACTTGCAACAGTGTCTTAAGGATGCGGGCTTTCAGTTAGCTTTTCCGACGCGCCGGGCTAGTCATGAATTCATTGTGACCTTAAAAGGTGAAGCGAAGACTATGAACGTTACCGCAATGGACTTCGCTAAAGCGTTGCTGGATAAGGGGTTTCATGCTCCAACGACATACTTTCCGTTGCTCGTCCCCGAATGTTTGTTGATCGAACCCACAGAGACGGAAACCAAAGATTCGGTGGATCGATTTGTAGACGCGTTGATCGCGATCAAAGAGGAAGCAATGATGGATGCCGACAAGGTCAAGGGTGCACCCTACTCACTGCCAGTACGCCGATTGGACGATGTGAAAGCGGCGCGCCAGTTGGACCTGGCTTGGCGGCCCAAAGCGTAGATCGGGGTCAGATGTGAATCTGACCGCAATCTTTGACGATATGCGTTCTGCTGCAGCGTAATCAGCCTGAAATCCGGCATAATCTACTGAATTGCCCGGCAATATCCCGACGGTTGGGAACCGCACTGTAAAGCAACAGTCGGAGAGTCGAACGGTGCAAACATGCGGCGTTGTAGCCAAACCCACGGAAAACTTAATGCGAAAGAAAATTAGCCTTACCTCGATTACATTCTTGTTATTCGGTTTTGCAAGTCATGCAGAAGAACCGGAATGGGCAGGCACGCTTGAAAGAATTTCAACAGGAGTCGTGTCAATACGCGTTGATAGTACGCGCGCATTTGACACCGAATGGAATTCTTCTAGCCAGGCAACTGGATTCGTTGTTGACGCTGAGCGCGGATTGATTTTGACGAATCGACACGTTGTGACGCCGGGGCCGGTCGTCGCAGAAGCGGTATTTCTCAACAATGAGGAAGTTCGTCTAACGCCGATTTATCGGGATCCGGTGCATGACTTTGGTTTTTTTCGCTACAACCCTGATGATCTCGTCTACATGGAGCCAGCAGAATTACCGTTGGTACCAGATGCTGCCGGGATAGGACGGGAGATTCGCGTTATTGGTAACGATGCGGGCGAACAATTGTCGATTCTTGCAGGCACGATCGCGCGACTTGATCGTAAGGCGCCGGAGTACGGACGCGGTAAGTACAACGACTTCAATACATTCTATTTCCAGGCAGCATCGGGAACATCTGGTGGATCATCCGGATCACCGGTTATTAATATTAAAGGAGAGGTTGTTGCGCTCAATGCTGGCGGAAGTAGTAGCGCTGCAAGCAGTTTCTTTCTGCCGCTGAATAGAATTGAAAGAGCGCTTAACCTTATTCGCAATGGAGAGTCGGTTACGCGCGGTACTTTACAAATGGTGTTTGAACGACAGACCTACGATGAACTCCGTCGCCTAGGTCTAAAGAACGAGACCGAGGAAGTCGTTCGTTCCGAATTTCCGAAACAGACTGGCATGTTAACCGTTTCGCACGTGCTTCCCGGATCGCCAGCCGATGGCAAACTGCAGACCGGCGACATATTGATACGTATTGACGGTGAATTGATTACCGAATTTGTACCCCTGGCGGATATTTTTGACAATAACGTAGGTGCCTCGATAGCCGTGGAAATAGAGCGCGGCGGCCGTACTTTGGTCGAAGATGTTGTAATCGGCGATTTGCACGACGTGTCTCCGGACGAGTTCCTGGAGTTTGGTGATGCCATTGTGCATAACCTTTCTTATCAGCAGGCTCGGCACT
>JABIUH010000296.1 GCA_018701055.1 Woeseia sp.
ACAGCGGTATTGCCGCCGCCAACAACGGCTACGTCCTTGTCGCGATAGAAGAACCCGTCGCAGGTTGCACAGGCAGACACGCCGCGACCTTTATAGGCTTCTTCGGAATCCAGCCCGAGGTATTTGGCAGTCGCCCCGGTGGCAATAATGAGTGCGTCGCAGGTGTAGGTTGCGTAGTCGCCGGTCAGCTTAAAGGGGCTGCTTGAAAGATCGGCCGCGTTAATATGGTCGTTAACGATTTCAACGTTGTAGCGTTCTACGTGTTTTTGCATGCGTGCCATCAAATCCGGACCCTGCAAGCCTTCCACGTCGCCAGGCCAGTTGTCGACATCAGTCGTTGTCATTAACTGTCCACCGGGTTCGATGCCGCTCACAATCACAGGATTGAGATTGGCTCGCGCCGCGTAGACGCCGGCGGCATATCCCGCTGGACCAGAGCCAAGGATAAGAACGCGGCAATGTTTTGTATCGCTCATGTATAATTTGCCTTCAAAGTATTCGCCAGTCGGCGTCATGTGCATTTGTTCAAGCCATTCGAGATGCGCCCTGTTTGGGCGCGTTCAAGGTCTGAACGGGTGATCGGGTGAAAACTGAGAGGCAAGTGTAGGGAAAATTTATTGCCTACGTAAGGGGTTGCGGCCTGCCTTGGCATCGGTATCAATTGCGACAATTGCTCCAGTGTCAGTTTGACCCTTATGCGGAAAATGCGGATTGAGATAATGCGTTAAACGCTTTAATATCAATATTTTATATCACTTTATTAGTAGATTACATTAAGATGGCTCGAGCGAAAAATTCACGGCAACAACCGTCAAGGGTCTCTGCGCAAGTCGTTAAGACGTTACGCGAAGGGGCCTTTGCTGTCTTTATCGGGTTCGCGCTAATTCTCCTGGCAGCGCTGTTGACCTACGATCCTGCGGATCCTGGATTCACACAGGCAAGCGGCGGCAGTGACATTCAAAATGGCATGGGTCGAATCGGTGCGTTTTTCGCCGACATGTTATTCAACCTATTTGGACGTCCGGCCTACTTGTTTGCGGTCATGGTGTTTTTCTTTGGCTGGATGATTTTTCGCGAACAGCAAACTCAGGAGCAATTTACCCGTACGGATTATGCGCTGCGCTTTGGTGGATTTGTGGCCATGCTCATTACGAGTTGCGCGTTATCAACGCTGCACTTTTCGTCCGAAGGTTTTCGGGAGACGGCGGGCGGCATCGTCGGTCAGGTATTCGGTGACAACCTGGCCGACATGATGAAGCTGCTGGGCGCTAGCGTGTTGTTGTTTTTCCTGTGGATCGCATCGGTATCGGTATTTATCGGCGTGTCTTGGCTGACGATCATGGATCGGGTCGGTCACTGGTGTTTGCTGGGATATGAGAGGGCTCAGGATAAGGTTGGCGAGATTCGTGATCGGGCGGAGGGCAAGCGGCAGCTTGCTGCGCGTCAGGATGTTTTCAAAAAAGAGAAAAAACGTACTGAAGGCCGCACTCCACCAAGAATTGAACCCTCCATGGCGTCACTGGAACCGAGCGCGCGTGCTGAGGCAGAGCGTCAGGTGCCACTATTTGAGCCACCTTCTGAAGGCGAGCTGCCACCCCTTTCGTTATTGGACGATCCGGTCCCGCAGTCAAGCGGATTTTCGGAAGAATCGCTTGAAGCGATGTCGCGTCTGGTTGAGCTCAAACTGCGCGACTTTGGCATCGAGGTTGAAGTCGTGTCGGTATCACCCGGACCCATTATTACGCGCTTTGAGCTTGACCCTGCGCCGGGCGTAAAAGTCAGCCAGATTTCGAATCTCTCAAAAGATCTGGCGCGTTCGCTGTCAGTTGTAAGCGTTCGCGTCGTTGAAGTGATCCCCGGTAGATCGTATATCGGTCTGGAAATACCAAACGAGAATCGCGAGATTGTCACACTCGGTGAAATTTTGAAGAGCAAGGCCTATGACGACATGGCCTCGCCACTCACTTTGGCGTTGGGCAAGGATATCGGTGGTAAGTCGGTCGTCGCCGACTTGTCGCGCATGCCGCACTTGTTAATTGCAGGTACGACTGGGTCGGGAAAATCGGTGGCAATCAATGCGATGGTGTTGAGTCTTTTGTACAAAGCCAAGCCGGAGCATGTTCGCCTGATCATGGTCGATCCAAAAATGCTCGAGTTGTCCGTGTATGAGGGAATTCCACACTTGTTGGCGCCGGTGGTGACGGATATGAAAGAGGCCGCCAACGCGTTGCGTTGGTGTGTTGGCGAAATGGATCGACGCTACCGACTCATGGCCGCGCTGGGCGTACGAAATATCGGGGGTTACAACCGCAAGGTCAAAGATGCGATTGACGCCGGTGAACCGCTGCCCGATCCAACGTGGAAGCCGCCTGAATTTGATGATCCGGAAAAGATTATTGAGCATCCGACCCTGGAGCCGTTGCCGTTCATCGTCATCATCATTGATGAGCTCGCCGACATGATGATGATGGTTGGCAAAAAAGTGGAGGAGCTCATTGCTCGATTGGCGCAAAAGGCGCGGGCGTCGGGTATACACATGTTGCTGGCGACGCAACGACCTTCAGTTGATGTCATCACTGGATTGATCAAAGCGAATATCCCGACGCGTATCGCTTTTCAGGTATCGGCAAAGGTCGATTCTCGAACAATCCTCGATCAAATGGGTGCAGAAAATCTGCTTGGGCATGGAGATATGCTTTATTTGCCGCCGGGCACCTCTCTGCCAACACGCGTGCATGGTGCGTTTGTGGCCGATCACGAGGTCCATGCGGTGGTCCGCAATTTGAAAAAATCCGGCGCACCGCGCTATATCGATGAAATTCTTGATGCTCCGTCGAGTCTAACCCCAGGACTGACCGGTATTGATGCGGCGCCTCCAGGATTAATTGATGCAGAGCAAGACCCACTTTATGACCAGGCCGTGCAAGTAGTGATGGATACCCGCAAGGCATCGATTTCGGGTGTGCAACGCCGACTGAAGATCGGTTACAACCGTGCGGCTCGAATGGTTGAGTCGATGGAGGAGGCCGGTTTGGTCGGTCCACTGCAATCAAACGGCGCTAGAGAAATTCTGGTGCCTATTCCTGGGAAGGACTAGCATTTTGAACATTCTCTCCAAAGGGTCATTGTGCGTGGCGATTATTCTTGGTTGCTCGCCTGCGAGCTATACACAAACAGTCGAAAGGGATGACGGCAGGCAGTTGGTCGAAGACTTCCTAAACAATGTCATCACCATGACCGGTCGCTTTGAGCAGCAACTTGTAGATGCAGATGCCGAACTAATAGAGGAATCGTCTGGAACACTCGACATTCACAGGCCCGGACAGTTTCGCTGGTCCTATTTTGATCCGTACCAACAAATGTTGATTGCGGATGGACTGAATATTTGGAGTTACGACGTCGATCTTGAGCAAGTAACGGTTAAGAACCAGGCCGCGTCATTGAGCAGTACGCCAGCCGTTCTTCTGGGTGGTTCAAGTGATGTATTGAACGACTTCGACTATGTAGGAAGTTTTGCAGATAGAGGAACGGTTTGGGTTCGACTTCGCCCCAAAAATACGGACAATGGCTTCAACAAGGTCGAACTCGGATTTACTGATCGAAAATTAACGCGAATGTTGTTTGCCGACAATCTCGAGCAGACAACGTTAATTGCTTTATTTGACGTTGTTGTTAATGAGCCGATTGATGCCGCACATTTTGCTTTTGAACCTCCCGCTGGCGTTGACGTTGTCGGCACGCCGATTGTTGCCGAATCAGTCGATAACTAGTGGTCCACCAAGGTAGGTTTGATGGGTTCAGCGAGTTGTGAAGCAGTTGCCCGCTAGGCGCGTCTCGCCGGTAATGGCTTGTCCTTGCCAAGAGGCGCAACAACGCGGACGACTGCTTCACGACTCGCCCGAAGGGAGCCCCCCGGATGATCCAAGCCAGCGTTGCAGCCCTTGTAAAGGACACGCCATTCACTGCGGACTGCGCCTTGTCTTGGATCATCCGGGGGGCTCTGAACCCATCAAACCTACCTTGGTGGACCACTAGGTGCTGCCACTTCAGTACCAACGACGATGGAAGATCGCCGGCGTTTTGTTATTGATTGCGGTGCTGGCGGTTGCGATGGCGCCCGCATTATTCCCGTGGTCGGGCACCGGCTCACCCTGGCTAATGCTCTCTGATAAGTGGCTGCATGGTATTATGTTCGCATCCATGGTGGTCTGGTATTCAGGCCAATATGCGCGCCGTTCATACTGGTTTCTCGCTTTGGGCTTATTGGCTTTCGGATTGTTGATCGAATTTTGTCAGTCGTTAGTATCCTATCGAACCGCTGATTCCGGTGATTTGATTGCCGATATTTTGGGCATTCTGGTCGGCCTCGCAATTGCTCTGGTCGGTCTGGGTGGTTGGAGTGCCCGCGTCGAATCCTGGTTGCAATCGAAACATGGCTGATCTGTTCGAAAAAGAACCGATAGAAGACAACCTTGGCGCTGACCAGAATCGCCCTCTAGCTGATCGGGCGCGGCCTGGTTCACTGGACGGTTTCTTCGGACAGGAGCATTTGCTGGCGGACGGGAAACCACTGCGCGTCGCTATTGAGCAGGGCCGAGCGCATTCAATGATCTTCTGGGGTCCGCCAGGAACCGGTAAGACGACCTTGGCGCGCATGATCGCCAATACCACGGACGCTCATTTCATTGGCTTGTCCGCAGTCATGGCAGGCATCAAGGAAGTGCGGGCGGCTGTCCAGGAAGCGAAAGAGTACCGAGAGGTCTATGACAAGCGGACCGTCCTATTCCTCGACGAGGTTCACCGTTTCAATAAGTCGCAACAAGATGCATTTCTTCCTTACGTCGAAGACGGAACGCTGACCTTCATTGGCGCGACCACTGAAAATCCATCGTTCGAACTGAATAACGCTTTGCTATCTCGCGCGCGAGTTTATGTCCTGAAATCGCTCGAGCAGACATCGCTTGCGGCAGTCTTGAATAAGGCGTTGCTCGATCCAGCGCTTGGATTGGCAGCAGATGGTGTCACGTTGGAAGAAGAGGCTGGCGAGTTAATTACGATGGCTGCGGATGGCGATGCGCGTCGTGCGCTGAATCTGCTTGAGCTGGCTGCAGATTTGGCGCCGGAAGATGACGGTAAGCGTGTTATCACCGTGGCTATTGCGAAAGAAATTGCTCAGGGCAGTCGGCGTCGATTCGATAAAAAGGGTGAGTATTTTTACGATCAAATTTCTGCCCTGCACAAGTCCGTGCGGGGTTCGAATCCGGATGCATCGTTGTATTGGCTGATGCGTATGCTGGATGGTGGTTGCGATCCACTCTATGTCGCCCGCCGGATCATTCGTATGGCATCCGAGGATATCGGCAACGCGGATCCGCGCGCGCTGCGGTTGTGTTTGGATGCGGCGGAGACCTACGAGCGCCTCGGAAGTCCTGAGGGCGAATTGGCTATTGCTCAGGCGGTGGTTTTCATGGCGTGCGCCGCGAAAAGTAATGCTGTCTACGAGGCAGCGAAGTTCGCCGCTGCGGATGTACAAAAATTTGGAACGCTGGATGTCCCGATGCATTTACGAAATGCGCCGACCTCCCTGATGCAAGACCTGGGCTACGGGGCCGATTATCGCTACGCGCACGATGAAGAGGATGGATTCGCAGCCGGCGAAACGTACTTTCCCGACGACATGCCAGCCGGTAAGTATTATCATCCCGTGCCTCGCGGTCTTGAATTAAAGATTGGCGATAAATTGGCCGACATTGCCAGACGCAACGAACAACACAAAGATCCGAAAAATGATTGATCCAAAACTTCTTCGCTCCTCCCCTGACGACGTCGCTGGTAATTTGGCACGTCGCAATTTTGACTTCGATGTTGCTGCTTACGCGGCATTGGAAGAACGTCGTAAGTCGGTACAAGTCGAGGTTGAGAATCTTCGTTCGGAACGTAACAGCCGTTCCAAGAATATTGGCAAGGAGAAAGCAGCAGGAGAGGATATCGCGCCATTGTTGGCAGCGGTTGAAGACCTTGGTGCACGACTTGAAACAGCGGGTAACGAACTGGAGGGCGTGCAAGCGGAGCTTAATGAGGTTGAGCTTGGATTGCCCAATTTGTTGCATGACGATGTGCCGGTGGGCGTTGACGAGGCCGATAACGCGGAAGTACATCGGTGGGGCGAGCCCAGACAGTTTGATTTTGCGCCGCTCGATCACGTTGAACTTGGCGCAAACCTCGGCATGTTGGATTTCGAAGCAGCAGCGAAAATTTCGGGTTCTCGTTTTGCCATTATGCAAGGACCATTAGCGAGACTGCAGAGAGCATTGATTCAACTCATGCTCGATACGCATACGGTTGACCACGGGTATAAGGAAGTTTATGTTCCTTACATCGTGAAATCAGAGGCGTTAATCGGAACAGGCCAACTACCTAAATTCGAGAACGATCAGTTCAAGACGAATGATGATCCACCGTTCTATTTGATTCCAACTGCTGAAGTGCCGGTGACGAACCTCGCTCGTGAACGAATAATAGAAGCGACCGATATGCCAATGAAATACGTTGCGCATACACCTTGTTTTCGATCTGAGGCGGGATCCCATGGCCGGGATACGCGCGGCATGATACGCCAGCATCAATTCGAAAAAGTTGAGCTTGTGCAAATGGTAGAGCCGGGGTCATCAGATGCCGCGCTTGAAGAACTGACCGGCCATGCACAGGTCATTCTTGAGAAGCTTGAGTTGCCCTATCGAAAAGTTATTTTGTGTTCTGGAGATGTTGGTTTCGGCTCTCACAAAACTTACGATCTCGAAGTGTGGCTGCCGGGTCAAGAGGCGTACCGAGAAATTTCATCGTGTAGTAGTTACGCTGACTTTCAGGCGCGAAGAATGCAGGCGCGCTGGAGAAATCCTGATACAGGCAAACCTGAACTCATTCACACACTGAATGGCTCTGGGCTTGCAGCAGGGCGAGCATTGATTGCCGTGATGGAGAACTATCAACAAGCGGATGGGAGTATCAACGTGCCAGCCGTTTTGCAGCCTTACATGGGTGGCATTGACAAGCTCGCAGTGTCTTAACGAGTAATCATTTTCGCAACACAAAAAAAACCGATCTGACGACCGGTTTTTTTTGTTGCTTAGTGTTTAACGAACTAATCGCGCGACATCAACAACCTGAGTATGTAGAAGAACATCATTGCGATCGAGGCGAACAGCGACATTGACGCTGCGACGTAACGATCCTGAGGATAGTGATGCATGATATTTGAAGTGTCATAGAGAATCGCAGCGCCGGCGAAACCAATCATCGCAACCGAAAACCAAGTGCCGAGATGAAAGCCAAAAATCATGCTGCCGAATATACCGACAATGGCCAGCATGCCTATCCAAACCAACAAACCACGGAGGAAGGAAAAATCTTTTCGCGTGATCATCACGGTGGCGATGAGGCCGGCGCTAGCTAATACCGTAATGCCGGCGGCTGTGTCGATCATGCCAGGTGCGTATAGCGTTGCCATCAATAATAATGGTGAGAAGACAACCGCGTAAATAAAGATAAATACCGCAAACACCGCGTACTGCATCTGAATAGATTCAAGTTTATGCGCGAGATGCGTGCCACCCCAGCCGACCAGAACAAACGCCCCTAAGAAAAGCATCGGGCTGTTTTGTGACATAACGGCAATGCTGTTTGCTACCCCGGATTGAAGCAGGTAACCCTCAATCCCGGCGAAAACCAAGATCGCGCCAACAACGTGCGCGTAGCATTTCCATATAAAGTTGGAACGGTCTTCGACTGATGCCTCAGAGACAGGTCCAAGGTAATTCACGTTATCGTTCATGCGTCGTACTCCTGCATTCAATTCTTAGTTTACAGTCTAACATTTCGGTTCATGGTGAATACTGCCTGTTAGGCAGTTTTGCACTAGATGACCCATATGAATTGGGGCGCGGACGCAAATATCAACGCCCGACTTACACACTTTCTACTTTTTTCGGACATATTTCATGACTGCCATCGGGCCGACCTCGGCTCCGTATATATTGCCTTCGGCATCAAGCGCAATGCCTTCTGCACCGCTGGTGCCAGAATTATTCTGATCCGGTTCAGGGTCCGGGATAAACTCTGTGACGAAACCGTCTTTAGCGCTGCCAATTCGAATGCCTCGCTTCCAGCCTGTGTTACGTCGCTCATTCGATTCTGAATCGGCTGAATACAATATGTCGTTTGCATCGATGTACAGGCCGCTAGGCCCACTGAATTGCGTCCAGGTCGCAATCCATTCGCCATTTTGCGTGAAGATCTGAATACGTCGATTGGTACGGTCCGCAACGAACAAACGGCCCTGCGAGTCCATCGCTAGCGCGTGAGGGTCCCGAAACTCACCGTTTTCACTACCGGTTGAGCCCCACTGCATTAAATAGTTGCCGTCTTTATCAAATTTCACGATTCGATTGTTCCCGCCCGCATCATGTCCGTCGGCAACGAAAATATTCCCATTAGGCGCCACGAATACGTCAGATGGTTTCGTGAAAACATCGGTTCCGTCCCCGGAAATACCCTCTTTCCCGAGGCGCATGAGGAGTTCGCCGTCCGGGCTAAACTTCATTACGGTATGTCCGACGCCTTCAGGCACCGGTTCGTAGCCAACCGCGTCCGCAATCCAAACGTTGTCGTCTGCATCGACAAATATGCCGTGTGGCCAAGTGATCAGTCCAGCACCGAAACTCTTGACGACGTTGCCGTCGGGGTCAAATAGCAGCACGGAATCGACGTCGCTTCCCACGCAAAGATTAGTTCCGCACCGTTCCGCGATCCAAATATGCTTGCCATCATTTGCCGGATAAATCGCGCTCGTGGATCCCCATTTGCGACCATCAGGCAGTTCTGCCCAGCCGGAAATTGATTGGTACGGATTTGGCGCATGGTTTTGCGCGTTTACAGAGTCGGTTGCGGCGAAGATCAGCAGGCCACAAATTGCAACGTTCAATAACTTGGTCATCTTAGATTTCCCCACGGCAAACGCCCTGTACTAATCATTTAGTTCAACAATCTGGTTACGCAAAATCCCAACACCTTCCACTTCGATTTCCACGGTGTCCCCAGGTTTCATCGCGCTTGTCGCACCTGGCGTGCCGGTGTAAATGATGTCGCCTGGCAACAATGTTACATATTGGCTGACATAACTGAGGACAGCATGTACGTCATGTATCTGATCAATTGAGCTCTGGTTTTGCATCGTTTCGCCGTTTAGGCGTGTTTGAACTCGAAGATCGAAGTAGTTCAGGCCAGTCACAATCGCGGGTCCGAGCGGCCCAAACTTGTCAGAGCCCTTGGCTCGAAACCATTGCAAGTCATTTGCTTGCCAGTTTCGCTCGCTAATGTCGTTGCCGGCCGTGACGCCAAAGATATATTCGCCAGCGTCCTCAGCCGAGACTTTGCTAGCCGTCTTGCCAATAACAACGACTAACTCCGCCTCGTAGTGCAAGTCCGTTGCGTCGGAGGGATAGGGCACATCCGTGTCCGGTCCGGTAATGCTGGTCGGCAACTTCAAGAACAGGGGCGGATATTCCGGAATGGGGCGATTCTCGACATGCGTCATGTCTTCCCGGTGGCTTGTATAGTTGTAGCCGACCGCAATGACCTTTGACGGTTCAGCTGGGGCGAGTAAGCGCACGTTACTAGATTGCACTGTTTCTCCAGTGCGTTTACCACCGTGCCACGGTGCGCTATTCAATTGATGAATCAGATCGCCGTCTTCGACGCCATAGTGCGCCGTGCCATCTAGTGAATAACGAACATAACGGTCGCTATCTGCTGCCATAGAATTCACTCCGGATAAAACTGTTGAGGCAACTGCTAACAAGCCAATAATTTGTTTATATCGCATTGATTCCTCGGGTATTGCTGCGTAGCGATTTGGTCACCTTAGGCAGCGAGTTTAAGTCGCAGGAAGTTTCCCGATCTGTGGAGCGCATTGCAAGCTCCTGTGAACAATGCCGGACATTGTATTTGTGAGGCAAAACCAGCATCGTTGCCTAGATAGTGAGGCGAAGGATGTGGTGGTGACGGAAATAAACTGGGGTCTATGGTCGATGCTGCCGCTCGTGTTGACCTTGATGCTGGCGTTTGTGTCCCGCTCAGCGTTGATTGCGATGATGGTTGGTACTTTCGTCGGCACGTTAATGCTGGGAAGCGCGCCCGGCGTCGGGCTCAACCAGTTGTTCCAAGCATCACTCGGTAATGGCGATTTCATCTGGATATGTGAGATCGTCATTTTAATCGGAATATTATTTGAGCTGTTTAAGCGAGCCGAAGTGCTGCCAGCGCTGGCAAAGCGCATGTCGAGCGAATCCGGCGGAAGACGCAAGGTTGAGTTGTCCGCGTGGGGCATGGGCTTTGTCATCGTTGATGACTACTTCAGTCCATTATTGACCGGTGCCGTTATGCGGCCAATGTCGGATCGGGTTCAGATTCCGCGGGAAAAGCTGGCGTTTATTCTCGATGCAACCACGGCTTCGGTCTGCATACTCGTCCCGTTTACGGCGTGGGGCGCATACATTTCCAGCCTGATCGCCGCACAAGCGAATATCGGTTCGGTCGATGTTGGTCTCGCGGTTTTTATCGGTGCCATCAAATATAACTTTTACCCGATGTTGATGTTGGTGTTCACCTTCTTAATCTGCGCCGGGTTGATGCCTGATTTCGGCCCGATGCGCACGGCGGAACGCCGTGCTGCCGAGACCGGCGCGTTAGTGCGGCCCGGTTCAAAGCCGCTGGTTTCTGTGGACGACGAAGTCGCGGTTTCGTCTGGCGGTAGAAGTCCGTCATTGTTACTGGAGTTATTGGCACCCGTGTTGCTCTTAATGGGTGTCGGCGTCTGGACGCTGGTGCAAACAGGGTCGGTCAGAATTGTGGAGGCATTCATGCTGGCCAATGTCTGGTTGTTTGTCGTTCTGGGTATTCGACAAAGCTTCGGCAGCATCGATGAAGTGGCCGATGTCATCGTGACGGGCACAAAAAACGTAATGGCAGCACTCCTGATCATCGCGCTGGCATATGCGTTGAATGCGGTGACCACACAGCTGGGTGCGGCTCAATTTATAATCGAACAATTCGCTGGAGGTTTATCCTCTAACGCATTAGTAATATGCACATTTTTGATTACAGCCGCGATCTCATTTTCCACAGGAACCTCCTGGGGAGCTTACGCAATGATGATCCCAGTCGCGGTCCCGGTTGCCTTCGACTTGACGGGAGGGGAGATCGAGCCGCTGGTCTATCAGACGGTGGCGGCTATAGCCGGTGGCGGCATTTTTGGTGACCACGCATCACCTGTGTCAGATACGACGGTTCTGTCCTCTGTAGGGGCGGGCAGTGACCACATCGATCACGTTGTGACCCAATTGCCATACGCGATCGTCATTGCTGCGATTACGGCGGGCTTGTACGCGTTTATTTGATTCGGCGTCGCTTAGCACTGGGTCTTCGGCGCTTTTAATTTCGATTAGTAATGCGGTCCGAGCCTTTGACAGACCCTTTGAAACGGCGAGTTGAAGGAGAGTTCGTTGTGAAAAATATCTTGGTTCTAACCGCAGTACTGTTTTCTGGAGTAGTCAATGCTACGGATGGTTATATTTGCATAGCCGATAAGTCGACGGGCTTTACGAGTGAAAATGGCGAGTGGCAACCGGTCAATTTCGACGTGGCTGAGAAGCGCTACTTCGTACGCAAGGCAACAGAAGAAGATGTTCAAAGCACTGCTCCATGGGTCTACGGCGAGTTTGGACAGTCAGTGCTCGCGGGTCAGTGCGATGAGCCCTTTCCGACCGGGTTAATGAATTGTCACAGTGGAACAGAGGAATTCAAGTTGAATACGAAGACTATGCGTTATCAACTCTACTACTGGGTCGGATACGTTGTGTCGCATGACAGGGGGGTAAGGCGCCGCGATACACCCTTCATTGAGATTGGAAAGTGCAGCCCATTGGGGTAATCGGCATGGAATGTTTTTAGGATCAAGGTGATCGGTGCTGATTCACCTTTAGTGCGAAGGTCAACTTTGGTGGGATAAACGCGGTGCATTCTGGGAAGCGGCTGCGCCACTGCCCGAGTCGAACGGTGGGCTCGAATTTATACCCATTAGGCCTGAAAGAAAAGGCCCGATTCGGATCAGTATGAGGACCCGGAATATTGTTATTGCGAGCGTAGCGAAGCAATCCATTTCGCGCTGATTAAATTGGATTGCTTCGTCGGCTACGCCTCCTCGCAATGACTTTATATTACGTTTTGACGTCGACGGGGTCTGGACTACATTCTGGTATTGGCGGAGGGGGTGCGAGTGCTGGAAGCATCCCACAGTATTGCTTCCATACCTTCCCACCAGATCGCCAAGGTGGACAACATCCTTGCCGGGTTTGCCAGATATCGAACAGATCAAGAGTGACTCAGCAACAGTCAGCTGAGCCACAAATTCGCGTCAGGAAGTCCGTGCTAGCAGGTGCGAGTTGGGAGGAAAATTAAAGAAGAAATCGGTCAGGTTCGATTAACAGGACACGCAATTGTCGTTGTTGATCGATCCCAGGCTCTCCAGCAGTTCTACCGTGTCGAAGTAAGGCTGCGTCCGCTGCACGGGCCCATTGGCCAGGTCGGCCGTGCTTTGTCCCTTACGATTTATCGCCGGTACATCCGAGCCTTTCTCAACGAGATAGTGAATCATCTCATTATCTCCCCGAGAAGCTGCGTTATGCAGCGGAGTTGAGCCGTCGTGATCCCGCTCATTCACATCGGCGCCATGCACTTCTACCAGATACTTGACCGCCGCTAACCAGCCATCAGGCACGTGGCGGTGAGAATTTGCGGCGAAACCAACGCCATACCCGTGGCCTGTCGCTGCATGAATCGGGTAAACGGCCGGTCCGCCTTCTCTCACCGGTGGCAAGCCTGAAGGATCACCAAACAGCCCATCAAAAATGTCGGCGATTTTGCAGTGCAGGGTAAAATGAAAAAACTGGGGACAAGGGTCTTCTTCGAAACCACTAAGGTTAGCTCTATTAGCGGGCTTAATAGTGGCTATGTTTGGATCGGCACCGTATTCGAACAACATCTTCATTGCTTCAATATCGAGAGCATGGGCAGCGCGCCAGAA
>JABIUH010000300.1 GCA_018701055.1 Woeseia sp.
AACGCGGTTGGTCTCTTGGGCGTTAGCGGTGGCGGAGTGCCAGAGGAATACTGGTATTTGCGCCAGTTCGGCCCGCTGGCTTCCATACCGGCGTCGATTGATCGAACCTGGCAGGGTATGGGATTCACGTTGCGCATGTTTGGTCGCATGTTGACCGGCGAGGTTTCGATTAAGAATATCAGTGGACCGATTAATATCGCGCAGTTCGCCGGCAGCTCGGCATCCGCAGGGTTTAATTCCTTTATGCGTTTCCTTGCGTTGGTTAGCATAAGCCTTGGCGTCATAAACTTATTGCCCATTCCAATTTTGGATGGCGGGCAAATTGTTTATCAGTCGATTGAAGGTTTGAAGGGAAGTCCGCTGTCTGAAAAAGCGCAAATGGTTGGGCAGCAAGTGGGTATCGTGGCGTTGCTCCTCTTGATGAGTTTCGCGTTTTACAACGACATAGCTCGTATCGTTAGTTGAATGACATTATTTTTTAAGGCAAGTGAATTGATGAATTTTTTGCGAGTGAATACGGATGTACTAAGGAAGTTTATTCTGCTTGTGCTCTGTTTGGGTTGGCTTAGTCCTGCCATGGCGCAAGCGCCAGACTCGTTTGTCGTTAGCGACATGCGCGTTGAGGGTTTACAAAGAATTTCTGAAGGTACCGTGTTCAACTATTTGTCAATCAATATCGGCGACACCGTCGACGGCGTCCGAATTCAAGAAGCAATGCGGTCGTTGTACGGGCAAAGGCTGTTTGATGACGTTGAAATGCGTCGTGATGAAGACGTATTAATTATTGTCGTTCGCGAGCGTCCATCGATAGAGAGTTTTTCTATCGATGGAAATAAAGATATTAAGACGGAAGATCTGATGGAGTCATTGCGTGACGTAGGTCTTTCTCGCGGCAAGACATTTGATCGTTCTGTTCTTGATAATGTGCAGCAATTTTTGACCGAGCAATATTACGATCGCGGCAAATACGCTGTGTCAGTAGAGACCGACGTCATTGAGCGGCCGAATAATACTGTTGCCATCAGTATTGAGGTGAAGGAAGGAGATCGTGCCAAAATAAGGCAGGTCAATATTGTTGGTAACTATACATTCGAAGAGGACGACATTCGCGAAGGCTTTGAACTGGACACGGGAAATTGGTTGTCCTGGTTTCGGCAGGACGATCGTTACGCGAAAGAAGCCTTAGGCGGCGATTTGGAAACGCTACGTTCATATTACATGAACCGCGGCTATGCGGATTTTCGAGTTGAATCGACACAAGTCGCAATCTCGGCTAATCGGAAAGACATCTACGTCACCATCAATGTTCACGAAGGCGAAAAGTACGTCATCTCCGACATCAAACTCGTCGGCGATATGATTCTCGATGAGGCGGTCATGCGTTCAATGGTTATTTCACAACCAGGCTCGACCTTCAATCTTCAACTGCTGACAACGTCTTCCGAGCTGATGTCCTTCCGTCTCGGCGAAGAAGGCTATGCAAACGCAGAAATTGAGCCGGTGCCTGAGCTCGATTATGAGACCAAAGAAGTTGCGGTTACGTTTTTTATTGATCCGGCCAGTCGAGTGTATGTTCGCCGTATTAATTTTAATGGCGTTGATCAAATTGACGATCAGGTACTTCGACGTGAAATGCGGCAAATTGAAGGTGGTTACCTATCGAATCGATTGGTCGACAGATCCAGAATTCGCTTACAACGACTACCTTATGTAGAGGCCGTCGAAGTCGAGAATATGCCTGTGGATGGCAGTCCCGATTTGGTTGATGTTGATTTCGATATAAAATATCGAATGCCAGGGCAGTTTAGTGGTGGGCTAGGTTATTCGGAGGCCCAAAAATTAATGCTGAATGGCAGCATTGTGCATACCAATTTCTTAGGCACCGGTGAGCGCGTCGGACTGAACGCAAATTCCGGTCGCTTTTCAACTTTCTACTCGCTATCGCACACAGACCCTTTTATTTCGAAAAACGGAATCCAGCGAACAGCATCAATCAATTACCGAGATATCACACAGTTTACGTCAGCATCTTCAGATTTTTCGACGAAGAGTTATGGTGCGGCGCTTGAGTATTCGATCCCGATAACTGAAGTTCAAAACCTGAGCGTGGGCCTGTCTTTCAACAGCGCAGAGCTGTTATCGTCCTCCAGAAGTACGGTACAGGCGCAGGAATGGGTCGCCAACAACGGCAATCGCTTCGTTACCGATAGCTCCAACGGCGTCAATTTCTTCGGTACGCAATTTGATGCGACAGAACTGATTGTCGGTTGGATTTACGACAGTCGGAATCGGGCATTATTTGCAACCCGAGGGTCGCGACAGCAGCTCTATTTGGGTTACACCATTCCAGGCAGTGATGTCGAGTTCTTCACTGCGCGGTACAATTATACAAAATACGTTCCACTTTGGGGTCCTTGGACGATCAGGCTAAATGCAGAATTTGGTTACGGAGGGGCGAGTGGTGATACCACTGCGCTGCCGCCGTACAAGCAGTTTTTTGGTGGCGGCCCGGAGTCCATTCGAGGATATAAAGAGTCGTTTCTGGGGCCGCGGGATAGTTTCGGCAACCCTTACGGCGGTAACGTATTGGTTGCGACCCAGCTAGAGCTTATAATCCCGCTACCGGATAAATTCAGTAGTCAGGCGCGGGCCAGTTTTTTCTACGACGCGGGCAACGTATTTAATACGGGCGAAGTATCGTTCACAGATAAACTGGGATCGCCGGTATTATACGAGCCGGACTTTAAAGATATGAAAACTTCGGTGGGTCTCGCGGTACAATGGTTGGCACCATTAGGGTTGTTTAGATTCAGTTATGCATTGCCGCTAAATCATCAACCAGGCAATGACAGATTTTACGGAGATCGAGTCGAAAGATTTCAATTCTCCATCGGACAGGCGTTTTAGGAATTGGATAGTTTATGAACGTAGCAAAATCAAATTCAGTTAAAGTAATTGCAATCGCTGCATTGGCCTTTTGTTTTAGTGTGTCGGTGCAGGCGCAGGAAGTTAAGATTGGTGTCGTCAATATTTCGGCATTGATGGAGCAGGCGCCTCAAGCGCGCGTTGCGATGACTGCCCTCGATGAAGAATTCAAACCGCGACAGCGCGAAGCAATCGCGAGGCAGACCGAGTTGCAAGAGCTAACTGAA
>JABIUH010000151.1 GCA_018701055.1 Woeseia sp.
ACGAACGTTGCAGTAGTCATTGGAATAATCGCGCTTGCGGTTGAACTGAATCAGAACAACGAATTACTGCGTTCGGAGTCGCGCCAGGCTTTGCAATCCAATGATCAAGTTTCGCTCGTTCTTGCTATGGAGCACATCGACCTATACGAAAAGATGGGGCAAACGGAACCGCTTTCTCAGACCGATCAATATAGGCTCGGTTTCATGTTCACCCTGGATTTGCGAAATCGAGAATTTGAATACGCGCAGCTCATGAATGGCGCGCTTGATCAGGCAACTTGGGAATCTTTCCAGGAAGTCATATTGATCAATCACGCGAGTGGCCGAGGTTGAAATTGGTGGGATAAGGTTGGTCGTTACATTGCTGGGCTAGACTTCGTCGTCATGGCGGACGAGTTACTGGCTGGCGCAGAGGAGAATAATGTTTACGAAGCGTTGGGCAGTTGGGATGAAGGTTTGAAGTGAAAACTGGGTCAGAGCCCTTTATTGGGCTCTGACCCAGTTTTTGGCGTGTGGATTGCGGGAGTTTAGCCTTTGGGCTACTATTCGCGCCCCATGCCCGATTGGTCGCGATCGGGATTTTTTATGAAAGCTAAAAACAGCTTAAAATTCAATCAGTTAATGCTGATCTGAGGAGAGCTCAAATGAGTAAAGACTTCGATCTGATCGCGGAAATCCGTGAAGACCAGGGGAAGGGTGCGAGCCGCCGCCTGCGTCATAAAGGAAAAGTTCCTGCAATCATCTATGGTGCGGGTCGTCCGCCAAGACAATTGGCTTTTGACCATAATCGTGTTCTTCAACAGCTTGAGAACGAATCGTTCTACTCAAGCATTCTGAACATCAAAGTCGGCGATAAATCTCAGGCGGCGATCGTCAAAGATATCCAGCGCCATCCCGCCAAACAGCTGATCATGCACATGGACTTTCAGCGCATCGTGGCGGACGTGAAAATCAAGATGAACGTCCCGATTCATTACGTCAATGCTGAAGAGTCTGTAGGCGTCAGAGCGGGTGGTGGTTCTGTTTCTCAGTTGATTACCGACGTTGAGGTCAGTTGTCTGCCGGAAGATTTACCCGAATTTTTTGAAGTTGATATTGTTGCTCTCGAACTAAACGAGATGTTGCATATATCGGATATCAAGGTTCCTGACGGAGTTGAGATTCCGCAACTTGCGCAAGGCCCAGGGAATGACCACGCGATCGTCTCTATCCAGGTGATAAAGGCCGTTGTCGAGGAAGAAGACGTCGAAGTGGTGGTAGGCGAAGGCGAAAGCGCCGCCGCTGGCGAAGGAGATGCACCTGCTGCAGATGGCGATGGTGGCTCGGACGACTCCAAGCCAGGCTAGCAACAGCCGGTTCGAAATCGTTGTTATACAAAAGGCCGCCATTTTTGGCGGCCTTTTTGTTGATTCTCGGTGATTTGTAACCATAATTCGGCAATGACTACGCATCTAACAATAATCGCCGGACTTGGCAATCCGGAAGAGCGCTATGAGCGCACGCTCCACAACGCAGGTTTCTGGTTTGTTGACGAGCTTGCGCGGCGGGCTGGGGTGGCATTTAAGTATGAAAAGCGCTTCGATGCCGAAGTGTGCAAAATCAGTCTGGTTGGTAATGACATCTGGTTGGTGAAGCCGCAGAGCTATATGAATTTGAGTGGCGGGCCGATTCGTGGCGTGCTCGACTACTACCGGCTGCGTGCGGAAAAACTCCTGGTTGCGCATGATGAAATTGATTTGCCGACTGGGACGGTAAAACTTAAGACGGGCGGTGGTCATGGCGGCCACAATGGGATTCGCGACGTTATTCAACATTGTGGGCGAGATTTCGCGCGTCTACGATTGGGGGTCGGTCACCCTGGTCAGAAAGATAAAGTTACCGGTTATGTTCTGAAGAAGGCGTCAAGTGACGTTGAAGCGGCAATATTGAAAAACGTGGATGAAGCAGCCGATGTTATGGATCTGCTCGTCGAGAGCGGTCTAAGTGCCGCGATGAAAAAACTACATACCAAAATATAAAGGCCTTCTTAGGGTTTAGTTGAACCGAAGTCTTCGGAACGCTAAACGTTTTGAGTCCATTCAAGATTTGTTGGAGATATAAGCGACATGGCAATTAAATGTGGCATCGTCGGCTTGCCGAACGTAGGCAAGTCAACGCTGTTCAATGCGCTGACAGCTGCAGAGATACCGGCCGAAAATTATCCGTTCTGCACGATTGAGCCCAACGTGGGCATAGTTCCCGTGCCGGACGCGCGACTTAAAGTGTTGGCGGACATCGTTAATCCGCAGAAAACGATTCCGACCACCATGGAATTTGTCGACATCGCCGGGCTGGTGAAAGGCGCCTCGCAGGGCGAGGGGCTCGGCAATCAGTTTCTCGCAAACATTCGCGAGACTAATGCCATTGCTCATGTCGTGCGCTGTTTCGAGGATGATGATGTCACTCACGTTTCAGGGGCGATTGACCCGGCCGACGACATTGAAATCATCAACACTGAACTCGCGCTTGCCGATCTCGAATCTGTTGAAAAGCAACTCTACAAAGCCGCGAAAAACGCAAAAACGAACGAAAAGGAAGCGGTCGCTCTGCGGGATGTTCTCCAACGTGTGTCCGATCACCTCAATGACGGTTCACCGCTTCGCTTGCTTGATCTGGACGAAAAGGACTTGTTACGTATTCGTGATCTCCACCTGATCACTCAGAAGCCAGTGATGTATGTCGCAAACGTTGACGAACGTGGCTTCGAGAACAATGCACATTTAGATGCGGTAGTGGGTCTTGCTAAACAGGAAGGCGCTGAGGTTGTTGTGATTTGTGCCGCAATCGAGGCGGAAATCGCGTTGCTTGATGATGAGGACAAACTTGATTTTCTGAGTGATCTTGGCCTGGAAGAGCCTGGCCTGGATCGTGTTATCCGTTGCGGCTACACATTGCTTGGTTTGCAAACCTATTTTACCGCCGGCGAAAAGGAAGTGCGTGCCTGGACCACCAAGGTCGGTGCTACTGCACCACGCGCGGCCGCTGAGATTCATACCGATTTCGAAAAAGGATTCATCCGGGCCGAAGTCATCGCGTATGACGACTATGTCAGTGGAAACGGCGAACAAGGTGCCAAAGAGGTTGGTCGGCTACGCCTCGAAGGCAAGGAGTACATCGTTCAGGAAGGCGACGTAATGCACTTCCGTTTCAATGTGTAGCAGTTTTCTTCTGGTACATAACGACGCCACTAAGCAATGCGACGCCAATGATATGTACGCCGATTCCAAACGGTGCCCATAGCAAACATGCAGCGCTGATAAGCAGTAGTAAGCCGGTGGCGATGTTTAACCGTTCTTCAAGATGCCATTGAAGAATACCGGCTAACGCGTATAGACCGAAGCAGGCAAACACGAAGACAATTATTCGTTCGGTCCAGCTGCCGGTGATAAGTGGCGTGAACGCAAATAAAGCCGGTATCAAATAGATCCCTTTCGCGATCTTCCAGGCGGTCAATCCCGTACGCATCGGTGGCGTACCGGCGATAGCGGCCGCAGTAAATGCAACCAGGCAGACAGGCGGCGTGATATTGCTGTCTTGTGACAACCAAAAAATAATCAGGTGTGCGCTAAGTAACATGCCGGTGACCAACGCTGGATCGAGCAACTCGGTACGGACCAGCTGCCGCATTTCCTGTGGCATTTCAGAGAGCGCGCGGACGGGGTCGCCGCCGAACAAATCCACAACAGCGCGAACATTGGCAGGCAGGTCTGCCGCGCTCAGCGCGTCAAGCATGGCGGTTTGGGTAATAAGATCGAAGAGTGCTGGCGCAGCTAAAGTGGCCAGCACGATGTAGGAGGCCGTCACCGGAAGCCCCATGCCCAGAATGAGGGAAGCCATCGCGACCAGCACGAGTGTCAGCATCAAGCTACCGCCCGCCCACTCAACTATCATGATTGAAAATGCGTTGCCAAGCCCGGTTGTCGTTACCGCATTTACGACTAGTCCGACCGCTATCAATAGGATTGCCGTCGGCACCATGATTCGCAGAGCATCGAGAGTCGCGTCGAAACAGCGATTTAACGTCATCGGCGTAGCGGTAACCCAGGACACGGCGATAACGGCAAATATTGCAACCGTCGCCGAACGCACCGGCGTATAACCCATCACAAGCGATGCGATCATCACTGCTAGCGGAATGAGAAAGGGCCATCCCTTGCGTAGCGCATCAAAGGCGCTCGCTTGGTCATCGCCTGCATCCGTCGTCAGATTGAGCCGTCTTGCTTCAATGCGTACGAAAAAAGCAACGGTTAGGAAGTACAGCAACGCAGGTAAGACCGACACAGCAATGATGGTGAGGTATGGGATCTGCGTGTAGCTGGACATTACAAATGCGCCAGCGCCCATAACGGGCGGCATTAATTGTCCACCAGTGGATGCCGCCGCCTCGACACCGGCCGCAAAGCGCGGTGAAAACCCAGAGCGAGTCATCATAGGTATCGTGATCACGCCGGTTGATACGGTCGTGGCAACTGCCGAACCTGAGACAGAACCCATTAGCCCTGATCCCACCACGGCGACGTGGCCAGCACCCCCTTGATATCGGCCCGCAAAACTTCGCGCGACGTTAACGATGAAATCGCCCGCGCCAGATTTTAGTAAGAACGCGCCGAAGAGGATAAACATGAATACAAACGTTGCTGAAATGTTTGCGATCATGCCGAACATGCCATCGCCGCTGAAAAAACTACGATAAAGGACCGTTTCCACGTTCAATCCGGGAAACGAAAATACGCCAGGGACGTACCGTCCGAGAAACAACACGTACGATAGACAGATAGCGATTAGCGACGGCATGAACCAACCACTCGTGCGGCGCGCGAATTCCATCGCGAGCAAGATGGCGAGCCCGGCGAAGAAAAAGTCACTCCAAATGAACTCTGATTCCCGGGCGTAAAGTGCCTCCTCAAACCCAACGAGGTAAACGGCCACTGAGAGCGATAGTACTGCCAAAATAATATCGACTAATCGTGCGGGTCCGGATCGAGATGCCCACTCATCTTTGCGGTGGAAGCCAAGTGCGCACAGTGCGCCAAAGCCGCCAAAATGAATGGCTGCAAACCAAAGTTCCGACACTGCAGTAAATAAATTGTTGTAAACATGAAAGATCGCGAAAGCGACGGCTAACCATCTAATGAGTGGTCCATTCATCGTGGAATCAAGGCTTCCGGAATCTCGATTCCTATTTCGCGGTAGTAACGTATGGCTCCTGGGTGCAACGGTGCCCCAACCCCAGTAAGTGCGGTCTTAAGTGAAACGCCGCTAGTGGCTTTGTGAATCTCACGCAATGCTGCGAGGTTTTCCCAAAGTGTTTTAGTGATCTGATAGACCTCGTCTTCTGGAATATCATCGCGAACTACTAAGAGGTTTGGATGCGCAACACCTTGAATCGCGTCTGGCTGATTGGGATAAGTGTCGGCAGGGATAACGAAGCGGCTCCACAACGGG
>JABIUH010000208.1 GCA_018701055.1 Woeseia sp.
CTATCGCGCCTACGCAGTAGATTCGACTGACGACGGTAAACGCGACATATGGAATAACTGGAGTGACGTCATTGGCAGTGTTGCCAACTATTTTGTCCGCCATAAGTGGAATAGAGACGAACCCGTCGTCGCGGCAGCAACTCTCGGAGATAAGTGGACCGGAGACGTACCCGAAAACACCCTGAACCCTAAGGAAACAATCGAATCATTGAGTCGTCAGGGCGTTTTATTTTCAACCACGCTCGGCAATGATCAAAAGAGCCAGTTAGTCACATTGAAAGGCGCGGACGGAATTGAATATTGGGTAGGGTTTCACAACTTCTTCGTTATCACACGCTACAATCACAGCGTCATGTACGCGCTCGCGGTGCACCAGCTGGGTCAGGAAGTAGCCCTTGAGGTTAAACGCGGTGAATCGTGAGCAACTGCCGCTTCTTGTAACCTTTTTCTGCATATCGCTTCTCATCGCCGCCTGCGGGTCGCAGCGGCCGAGTGACGGTCCGCCACAAGGCGGCACAAATATTCCCCGAGGCCTGCCGGGAAATGCCATACCGAAAGTCGAACCGCGTAGTCGCTATGGCAACGGACCAATCTATCAGGTCCGCGGTGAAACCTATCAAGTACTGGATTCTAGTCGCGGCTATCAGGAGCGTGGCGTTGCGTCTTGGTATGGCAAGAAGTTTCACGGACGCATGACTTCAAACCAGGAACCTTACGATATGTATGGTATGACGGCGGCGCATAAGTCGTTGCCGTTGCCAACCTATGTGCGCGTCCGCAATCTGCAAAACAACCGCAGCATTGTCGTGCGCGTGAACGACCGTGGACCCTTTACCGACAATCGTTTAATCGATTTGTCTTACACGGCTGCGTTGAAACTTGATCTAGTGGGCGCAGGAACTGGTCTCGTCGAAGTAACCGCAATAAGCGTAGACGAACCGCTGCCAAATCGTGCATCACCGACCACCGCCGCTGCCACCAAATCGGACGTAGACCTTTTCGTTCAAGTAGGTGCGTTTGGTGATCAAGAAAATGCGCGGCGACGGTTACGCATGCTACGCAGCAATGGTTTCAAACAATCGTTTGTTTTCACTGATAGACAAAGCCAAGCAACGCTCTATCGGGTTCGCATTGGACCAATCGCGGATGTTGCTGAATTTGATAAAATTATCGATCGGTTACGCGATGCCGGCATCGCAGAAACACATTTGGTCTCCGATTAATGGAGTGACCACACGTGCGAACTGAACCTAAGGGGCGAGCCCCGGTCTGAGTTTTTTCGGTGTTTAAAAATTTTTCACAAAATAAAATTTGCCCATGACCCGATCGATCATAAACGACGCCCGGGGAACCCCAGAATTACTAGATTTCACGGGCAGACTAGAAACGTTACAGGCAGGGGTAACGCGGGGCCTTGTGTGCCTAATCTTCGCGATCCAAGCCCCAATCAGTGCCGCGCAAGAGACCGAGTGGTCTCGTTACGAGAATAATTTTTTGTCGCCTACAGCAATGCCTCCACCTATCAAGCGAGCAAAATTCCGGAAGATCTTGAGCATTTTCGTGCCGCGGCTCTGCTACTACCAGGCATTGAATTACCCAACGACGCACTCAAAACATTAGTCATCATTCCGGCGACTATCGCGGAATTTTCAGCGTTTTAGGAGAACAGCAATTCGGTCGGCTTCGCACAACCGCTGGAGGGTCGAACGGCAATTGTATTTCCCGCGGCCGGCAGAACACACACCTCCAAATACATCTTACATCACGAATACGAACCGACTTTACAATTTTTCCAAGATAGTGCAGCCGTCAGCCAAGGCATCCACGTAACGGACAATCCGCTGGCAGTGATTGATGGCAAATGGGACCAGCTACGGTTTTCGAATCAGTGTAACGACATACTTAACTTGCATCTGGAACAGGCGGCTGACCGGCTGATTATTGAAAACTTTTACACTTCGAAAAGTAAGAAAAAAGTGCCCGCAGTTTTCAAGGTGCATCACGACTATAGTGCAACGATAATTATAGAGAACGTTACCGCCTCTCAATCTCCAGAAATTGAAGTAACACCAGACTATCAATTAACCGTACGTGGCAAAGACGCCCTTTGCCTGGATCCAATCCATTCGAATTTGCTGTGTGAACGTGTTCTACAACGTTGCGATCGCGCAGGATTCGCTGCAGGTGTCGACATCTCGCTAGGCGCTTCAGGTGTTGTCCGAATTGCCGCAACTTCGACCAGCGCAATGTTGTTGCGAGTACCGTATCGCTTTGGGCCCGCGAACAGCTACAATACGCGCCATCAATCCCCAAGCAATTTCGGTCATGCCCACAAAAATTCATAACTATCTGTTTTTTATCATCTTCTTGTCTATTACTGGCATTTCGCCCGTATTCGCTCAAAGCACGCCCATACCACAGGCCCCGATAATCGGCGCGAAGAGCTATCTGCTCATCGATGGCAATACCGGCGCCGAGCTGGCCGCATTAAAACCCGACCAGCGACTTGCGCCGGCGAGCCTGACGAAACTCATGACAGCTTATGCCGTTTTCCGAGCGCTCGATGAAGGACAGATAGCGCTTGATGATCTGGTAACTGTCAGTGAAAAAGCCTGGCGGACGCAGGGCTCGCGAATGTTTATCGAAGTTGGCAGTCGCGTCAGCGTTGAGCAATTGTTACTGGGTATGATTGTGCAGTCGGGTAACGACGCCAGCGTCGCACTGGCCGAACACACCGCTGGCACCGAATCAGTATTCGCGCAAGTGATGAACCAGTACGCTGCGCAACTCGGCATGACGGCAAGCAACTTCAAGAATACGACCGGACTGCCTGACGCGGACCAGTATTCATCAGCACGCGATATGGCAATACTTGCAAGAGCCATCATCAAAGAATTTCCTCAGTACTACGATTGGTACTCAGTGAAGTCATACAAATACAACGATATCGAACAACAAAATCGCAACGCACTTCTATTTCGCGACGAAAGTGTTGATGGCATGAAGACCGGCCGGACAGACGAAGCAGGTTATTGTCTGGTGTCCTCCGCTGAACGAGACGGAATGCGAATCATTTCTGTCGTGCTTGGCACGGCTAGTGCAAAATCGAGAACCGATGGCAGTCAGGCTTTGCTCAACTTCGGTTTTCGATTTTTTGAAACACGTTTGCTTTATCGGGCGGGTGAAGAAGTTACGAGCGCGCGAATCTGGAAAGCGCAAAAGGAAACGACACCGTTGGGACTGCCGGATGACCTATACGTCACGATTCCGCGGGGTAGTTTCGAAAAAGTGGATTCAGAACTGAATATGCCTGCGACACTGATTGGACCGGTAGCCGAGGGGCAACCACTGGCAGATCTTTCAGTTAGCCTGAATGGCAACGAACTCATCAATACGCCATTGCGAGCACTCGAATCAAATCCGGATGGTTCCTTTTGGCAACGGACTCGGGACGGGGTCAAGCTCTGGTTTGACTAAGTGACCGATCCCGGTAAGAACACACCAACGGATAGTTTGCTCGAATTTCCCTGTCAGTTTCCAATTAAAATGATGGGCAGAAAAAACAATGAATTTCAGTCCATCGCTATCGCTTTAGTCGAGAACCACGCTGGCGAGATCGCGGCGAGCGCGATCCGTTTAGCGCCAAGTCGCAACGGAAAATTCGTCTCTGTCACAGTCCACATCGAAGCGCGAAGCCAGGAACAGCTCGACGATATTTACCGCGATCTCAGTGCCTGTGAAGATATTTTAGTTGCCTTATGATCGTTGTACGTGCGCTTGGACGACAAGACTATGAGCCCCTTTGGCGCAATATGCAGCGCTTCACCGATGAGCGCGATTCTGACTCTGCAGACGAGCTTTGGTTTACCGAGCACCCGCCTGTATTCACACTCGGTCTGAACGCAAGTCGCGAGCACTTGCTGTCCCCAGGCGACATCCCCGTGGTGCAAGTCGATCGTGGTGGCCAAGTGACCTATCACGGCCCAGGTCAACTGATGATCTATCCACTCATCGATTTGAAGCGCGCCAAAATTGGCGTCCGCGAGCTGGTAACAGGGCTGGAACGTTGCGCCATTGATCTGCTCGCTGGACTAGGTATTGACTCGGTGGCCCGCAAAGATGCCCCGGGGGTTTACGTAGATCACAAGAAAGTCGCCAGTGTGGGCTTACGCATCCGACGGGGCGCGAGCTATCACGGTATGGCACTGAATATTGACGTCGATCTCGAACCCTTCACCCACATCAACCCCTGTGGATTCAGCGACTTGGAAGTTACGGACCTGCGCGCGTTAGGCGTCACGCTGGCACCAGCAGAAATTCAGACGAGAGTTCAAGATCACCTACTCGGACATTTGGGCCTTCACCCGATGCCGGACTAGGTCAACCAGAGCGATGCGTACAATGCCAGTCGCGACCGACTAATCACGATTGATCCGACTAAGGCGTTCCGGCGTACCCACATCATCCCAAATACCGGTGTACAAACTGCCCGCTAAGCGTTCCGCTTTCGCGGCCGCGAACAACATCGGCGCTAATGAGAAACGGCCATCGCCTGCATTGGCAAAAAACTCCGGCCGATAACGCGCGATTCCGCTAAATGTGAGCATTGGGCTTGCGGAAAAACGTACTAAATTGTCGTGCAGATCGAAGTCGCCCTTTTCTTTGTAGGCTGGCGTGTTGATCAGGACCAAATGACCATCGACATCGGTACACGGCGGAATATCCGCAAGAGAAATATCGGTGTATATATCGCCATTGACTACCCAAAACGGATCAGACCCAAGCATTGGCAAAGCACGACAGATACCACCGCCTGTTTCGAGAATATTGTCGTACTCCGGGCTGTATACGACTTGCACTCCGAATTGCTCTCCCGACCCAACATGTTCGACAATTTGATCACCGAGCCAACCTAAATTAATCACTACCGTTTGCGCACCGGCCTCCGCGAGCATGCGCAAATGTCGGTCAACTAACACTTCACCACGCACTTCTACCAATGCTTTCGGCACGCTGTCGGTAATGGGTCGCAGGCGCTCTCCTCTACCAGCAGCGAGAATCATCGCATTCACTGGCTTGCCTCATGCAACGCGGGTAATACGCGGTCACGAAGTAGTTCTCCAAGAAACTCAAACTCCGAATAAATTTCCGTCGTTTCCGAAACGTACTCAAGCGTCCTCGGAATATCTTGCAAGTAATGCTCCTTTCCATCCCTGTGCAACAGTCGACTAAAAATTCCTGCAGCCTTTAAATGTCGTTGCGTCCCCATCCAATCAAAGTCGCGCACAAAATTATCGGTAGAGTCGCTTGACGCGTCCGGCGAAGAACGGTGGAAGTACTCTACGTTTATGCGAATGTCCTCCGGCGTCGATTTGATGTAACAATCTTTCAACAGCGAAACCAGATCATAAGTCAGCGGTCCGCAAACCATATCCTGAAAATCCAGAACACCGGGATTGTCTTTTGGCGTCACCATTAGATTTCGAGAATGAAAGTCGCGATGCACTGCTACTTGTGTTTGACGAAGTGCTGCGTCGACCAGTAGCTCACAGGTTGCATGCCAGGCTTGTTCATCCTTTGTCGAGAATTCGATTCCGAGATGGTGCCCGCACAGCCAGTCCCTAAATATTTCTAATTCAGCTCGCAACAAAACCTGATCGTATCTGGGCAACTGGTCCTTAAATTCGCTTCCAGCTATTTGCATTTGAAGCAGCGCATCCATTGCATCTTTGTAAAGATCTGCGGAATTTTCCGGATGCTGCTGCAGCGCCTGCAAATATTGAATCGAGCCGAGATCAGACAGCAACAAAAATCCCCGCTCGAAATCCGCCTCCAATACACGAGCACTATTAAGCCCAGCTCGCGCAAGAAAGCCCGCTATCTCTGCGAACGGACGGCAGTCTTCCTGAGGCGGAGGTGCATCCATTACGATCCAGCTGGATTGGCCTGCTGCAACCCTGAAATAACGCCTGAAGCTAGCGTCCTCCGACGCAACCGTCGGCGTTGCGTCTTCCAGGCCCGGAAACTGTCTTATCCAGAGCGTCAGAGCGTCGCGGCGATCATCCTTGATATCGTGAACTCGCTTGATAATGAATCTCCCACTGTCATTGAAGGGTGCTGTGAACTATGCGAAGGTAACAAATTGCAATAACTGATAACATCTCTTCTTCGTAACTTACTGTCCTGTCTGACTTTTAACAAAGTTCTCTCTGCGTCTTGCTACGACTAATAATTCCAATTTTTGGCCTCATGTTGCTGTCCGCGATGACGACGGCAGAGGCGCAACAACGCCTGCAATGCCAGGCGCGCAATCAGCGTCCTGTCGCTGATGAATCGTTGCTGTCACACCTTGGAACAGGCAATCCAGACGCCATCGAGTTTTATGCTGGGGAACTTGACGCGACATTCGGTCAGAATCCGCGCGCAAATTTGTCCGGTGGCGTGGTTTTACGTCGCGGCGAACGGCTGGCTGGCGCCGATTCCGCGACTTACGACCCGCTAACCCGCGCTGTCATTTTATTGGGCGACGTCCGTTACGAAGATCCTGATTCATATATATCAAGTGAATCTGCAGAATTTGGCTACGACACTGGCCGCATTCGGTTTGAGGGCGCCCAATTTCAGGTAGGCATCCGTAATGCTCGTGGCTCCGCTGATGTGTTGGAAATCAATCAAGATGGCACATTAAAACTCGCCAATGTTGGGTATACGACCTGCCCGGCTGAGTCCGAGGACTGGATTATCGAAGCCAGCGATATCGAGTTGGATTCGAAAACCGGCATCGGCACAGCTCATGGTGTCCGGCTGCGTTTTAAAGGGGTGCCGATTCTGTACTCGCCCTATTTGTCATTTCCGATCAGCGATGCGCGGAAATCCGGCATTCTGGCACCTGAATTTGGCAGCACCGGACGCAGCGGCAATGAGATTAGCCTTCCGTACTATTGGAGTATTGCAGAAAATTACGATGCAACCTTTACCCCGCGATTGCTAACAGACCGCGGTTTACAGATGGGAACGGAGTTTCGTTATTTGCTCGATGGCAGCTCCGGCTCAGCACAAATTGAATATCTACCGGACGACAGCGCCGTCAACAATGATCGACAACTCGTCAATTTCAATCATCAATCTATATTTTCGAACGGCTGGCGCAACCAGATTGAATTTCGAGAAGTATCCGACAATCAATATTTTGAAGACCTGGGCGGTAGCCTGAGTATTTCCAGTATCACCCACCTCAATCGAAGTCTGTTGCTCGACTACTTCGGTGACAACTGGTCAATACTCGCATTGTTTCAGGACTACCAGACGATAGATGAAGCCATCGCTCCGGTCGACGAGCCCTATCGACGATTGCCGCAGATTAAGGTCGACGGATTTTGGCCCGATGCATTCATGGGTCTCGATTATCGCCTGGATACCGAACTCGTCATGTTCGATCGGGATGTCGGCGTCACGGGCTGGCGATTAAATACCGCACCGCAGGTTGCATTACCGATAGAAAAGGCAGGTTGGTTTGTCGTTCCGGCGGTTACATTGGATCACACGCAATACGCACTTAGCGATCAGACACCGGGATTAAACGACGAGCCCAGTCGCACCCTACCCATCGCGAGCCTCGATTTTGGTTTGCATTTTGAGCGTTTGATGAATACATCGAACGGACGCATCCAAACGCTTGAGCCAAGAATCCTGTACGTACATGTTCCTTATCGCGAACAGTCCGATATTCCAATATTTGATACGATCTTGCCCGATCTGAATCTGGTGCAGCTATATCGTAAGAATCGCTTCCTGGGTGTAGATCGAATTGCCGATAGCGATCAACTTAGCATCGGCATCACGTCACGAATTCTCGAATCAAGCTCGGGTAAGGAGTTAATGTCTGCAACGATTGGTCAGGCGCTTTATCTCAGCGAGCAAGGCGTCAACGTACCCGGGCAACCCATGTCGATTGGCGATACATCTGACTATATTGCCGAGGTTCGTTTCCTATTGCATGACACCCTGAATTTTGACGTAGGTCATCAATGGGCGAGCGGTGATCGGGGCACAACGCAATCCGAAGCTCGATTGCAATATAGGCCAGCGACGAACAAGATCCTCAATCTCGCTTATCGGTTTCGACGAGACTCCTTGGAACAAGGCGATCTTTCCTGGTCATGGCCGGTCGCACAGAATTGGAATTTCGTCGGACGCTATAACTTCTCGTTCCGCGATCGAGAGCCATTGGAACAATTTTATGGGCTCGAGTTTGAGAGTTGCTGCTGGGGATTACGCTTAGTTTCCAGACGCTTTATATCGACCCGTGATGGAACCCGGGACTCATCCATCGGTCTGCAACTAGTACTAAAAGGCATGACGAGCGTCGGCACGGCGGCAGATCGTCTATTAGAGCGCGGAATTCTTGGTTATTCGCGCAACCTGAACTAATATCAGCGGTCAGATACGAATCTGGCCTCGGGTCATCATTTTTTTATGAATAAATTCAAAGCGTTACTAATTACTGCCTCCATCACCACTTGCCTTAGTTCGGCAGGGGCGGAGGAACTGTCCGAGTCGGGCAAATTTCTGGACGGCGTCGCTGCGGTCGTCAACGAAGGCATGGTCTTAACCAGTGAACTCAACCGCCAACAGGATCTCATCATCCAGCGAGCGACCGCGCAGGGACTCACCTTGCCACCGGCCGACATATTGCGCGAACAGGTTCTGGATCGACTCATTCTAGAAGAGGTGCAAATGCAACGTGCCGATCGGGTGGGCATTCAAATTTCGGATCAGATGTTGAACACGGGCATTGCCCAAATAGCGGAGAACGCTGGCTTCACATTCGAAGAAATGCCAACAATCCTGGCCAATGATGGTGTCGACTACGGCGAGTATCGGCGCGACATGC
>JABIUH010000159.1 GCA_018701055.1 Woeseia sp.
AGCTCCGCCATTACCTTCGTCAACGCCGCTGTTAACGTCGTCTTACCATGATCTACGTGACCAATCGTGCCAACATTTACGTGCGGCTTGTTTCTCTCAAATTTTTCTTTGGCCATGACCTACTCTCTCGTGATTTGTGTCTAAACAAAAAAACAAAAATTGTTTTCTATCGCTTTCGTTACCGCCCCTATAACTGGAGCCCACACCCGGATTTGAACCGGGGGCCTCTTCCTTACCAAGGAAGTGCTCTACCCCTGAGCTATGTGGGCAATAGTCATTCAGTTGAGCCAAGCTTTCCAAATGGAGCGGGTGATGGGGATCGAACCCACATCATCAGCTTGGAAGGCTGAGGTTCTACCGTTGAACTACACCCGCCTGCTCTTTAGGTCTTTCAGCACCTTTTTTATCAGGCGCGCACAAAATCCGGCAGTCTTTTGTTGCTCAGACAACAATTAAACCGTCCGAATCTCAAAATCTATCAATATGTGTATTAACTAAAAGAGAAACTGCCTCACGCGCTCTACAGTTACCCTGTCATAAATTCAGTTCGCGTCACAGAACATTCAATCGATCACTGGACAATACTAATGCTGTTGCCCGATCCGAAGAAATCACACCCTTCCACTGGTTGATCTGGTGGAGGGGGTAGGATTCGAACCTACGTAGGCATAGCCAGCAGATTTACAGTCTGCCCTCGTTGACCGCTTGAGTACCCCTCCGCAAACGCAAGCCGGCTATTGTCTAATCGTCTTATCTGACTGTCAACACATAAACGATTGTTTTTTCGTAAGCCGCAATCGTCCGTTTTTTAGCAGGAACCCACTATTTACGCCGTTTCGGCTCTATTTTCGCTGTCATGAGCCCAATGCCATGGCTCATAGATAAATCCGAATGCATTGTCGCGTGGATAAGTCATCGAAAAACCGAATGTCGCAGCGTTTTCTTTTAGCCACGAAAAAGCCGCCGATATTTCGAATTCCTCGGTCAGCGGCCGACTTCCCGGAGAGGCGATATCGATTGCCGCGCCCGTGTGGTGCTGGCTGAATCCTGGCGCAGCATTCACGGTCAAAATTTCGTCGATTACCTGCCCAGCCGCAATTTTTCGTCGAATCAGGTCTGCCTGATAGTCGAAACTGCGATAGCCAGACACAATCATTAGCTGAATCCCCTCACTTGCTCCGCCCCTAACCATACCTCGCCAAGCTTGTGCCGCGATCGGCGTTAAAGACTGCATACGACCCACCAGATTGGGGCCTACCTCAACCAATTCGGTCGATTCGGGATAGAACGGCAGACTGCTGGCTTGACCGTAATCAGCCGAAATTCCGAGTTCTGTATGCAATTTTCGGTAGAGATCGTTCAATGTGTCTTCTGCATCAAATGAAATGCGCCTGAAGTGCGATTGTCCCACAAAAGCCCTCAACCGTAAGGCCGAGGCCGGTTACCGGTATGGGCATACGGTTCCGATTCGGCCGGGGAAGCGTCAAAAGCACTCGCCGAACATTCCTGCTGAAGGAACGATGTTGGCATCAGCGATGCACAATTCAATGGGTGTCGATAAAATGCATCGCCGCTTACAATACCCTCCCACTTGACGGTTCGACAGGCCATGTCCAAAGATCAGATATTTTCTAGCCAGAATTCATTACCCGGTTCATTCGAGTTCAACGACGCGGTCGCTGAGGTTTTTCCGGATATGCTCGCGCGATCGATTCCTGGCTACGGGCAATCGATTGCCGCAATTGGCGCACTAGCATCGCGCTACGTTCAGCCCGGCACGCGCTGCTACGATCTTGGCTGCTCGCTCGGTGCTGCAACACTCGCAATGCGCGAGCACATAACCGTGGACGGTTGCGAGATTATCGCCATCGATCTTTCACCGGCTATGGTCGAGCGCTGCCGAGCATTGACTGAGAGCGACGGGAGCCGAATCAAAACAACCATTTCTGAGAATGACATTCGACATGCCAACATCGAGAATGCGTCGATGGTTGTCATGAACTACACATTGCAATTTATTCCCGTCGATGACCGCTTAGAGATGATCAAGCGTATTCATGATGGTATGACGCCGGGGGGTGTATTCGTATTGTCCGAAAAAGTTGCCAACGAAGATTCGGAAGTAGAGCGTTTACTGGTTGATCTGCATCACGACTTTAAAAGATCGAACGCTTATTCTGAATTAGAAATTAGTCGCAAGCGCGCGGCCATTGAGAATGTATTAATTCCCGAAACCACGAACGCGCATATCCAGCGCCTTACTTCCGCGGGATTCGAACATTGCGGTGTTTGGTTGCGACAGTTCAATTTCATTTCGATACTTGCCATTAAGTAATTATGTTCGATCTAAAAGCATTATTCAGCGACCTGAATCGCATTGGATTAACAACATGGCAATCCCTGCTCGAAAAACAATTGTCCGAAAAACTAGCCCCTGGCGTACACGGAAATTTAGAAGACTGGCAGCACGTAGTCACGCAACTGCCTAGCGCGGACGGTTCATGCTTGCGAACACATCCAAACGCAATTGAAATAGTCGGCGAGCATCTCGAGGGAATGCTTGAATCCGATCTCCGCGAGCTCCTCATGGGTCTGACCCCATGGCGCAAAGGCCCGTTCAAAATTCAAGACATTGCACTTGATACCGAATGGCGCTCAGATTTCAAATGGAATCGAATCAGGGACAAAATTCAGCCACTCGCTGGACGCAACGTATTGGATGTCGGTTGCGGCAACGGCTATTACGCATTGAAGATGCACGAAGCAGGTGCAGAGACTGTAATTGGTATCGACCCAACGTTGCTATTTGTTTGTCAGTTTTCTGCATTGAAAAAAATGTCGGGCGTTCAATCGGTCCACGTCATGCCGCTTCGCTTGCACGAACTACCTGACAACTCAAAAACCTTCGACACAACTTTTTCAATGGGTGTTCTCTATCATCAACGAAATCCACAGGAACACCTGACCCAACTTCGCAAAACTTTAAGGTCGGGTGGCGAACTCATATTGGAAACGCTGGTTTTGCCAGGTTCAGGATCGACAGTACTTGAACCAAAAGAACGCTATGCACGTATGCGAAATGTTTGGCATTTACCAACAATATCCGTATTAACTGAATGGTTGCAGGACGCGAACTATGCGGACATTCGCGTGATAGATGTGTCGACTACGACCATTGCCGAACAAAGAGCAACCGATTGGATGCCATTTGAATCATTGTCGGAGGCACTGGACGCTAAAGATCCGTCGCTGACCATTGAGGGATATCCAGCCCCAACCCGTGCCGTCGTCGCCTGCGCCAGCAACGGAAACGCTTGACTCATTAGCCAATATTCTCTAATTTCTGTCTTAACAGAAATTAGAGAATATTATGCAACTTACACCCGCTGTCGAAAAATATGTGCTCCATTGGGGCGAAATGGGCACCCGTTGGGGCACCAACCGTACTGTCGCTCAAATTCAGGCGTTACTTTACCTGTCGCCGCGCCCGCTGCGCGCCGACGAAATTGTCGACCTTCTATCCGTAGCGCGATCAAACGTCAGCACGAGCATCCGCGAACTGCAAAGCTTTGGCCTGGTCAAGATGACCCACATGCTGGGTGACAGACGTGACTATTTCGAATGCATGAGCGACGTATGGGAATTATTCAGAGTAATACTCGAACAGCGCAAACAAAGAGAATTAAATCCAACTCTCTATATGCTGAAAGGTGTTGCGGTCGAAGTGGAGAAGGAAGATGAGACGGATCCCGTGACCAAAGAACGAATCCAAAACATGTTGCAGTTTATCGAGAGCACTAGCGACTGGTACGACAATATTCAAGCGGTCCCTACCCCTACCCTACAAAAACTCATGAAGCTTGGCACCGGCATAACCAGCGCGCTAAAAAAATAGTCTATGTCTGCTGACCGGGAAATTTTACTGGTCTACGATAATGAATGCCCAGCGTGCAACTTCTACTGCGAGCTTGCGCGAATTGACGACTCTGTCGGCAAACTGACTTAGTGGTCCACCAAGGTAGATTTGATGTTGGAAGATGAAATCTACTTCGGCGCCGAAGCGATTCAAATCGCTGTCACTATTATGCACACGAATCAGCGCATTCAATCGCCTGGCGTATCACGTTTTTCGATCAAAACGAGTCGCGAAAGTCTTGTACCCGATGTAACGGACGTGCAGAATCTTATTGCTGAAGCTGTTGCGGAAATCAAAAATTAATAATTTGGCCAAGCGCAATAACGAAAATTTCTAGCTTGAGAATCTCTGATTAATTACTGCAGGACTTCGACGCAATCGGAAAGCACCTCGATCTG
>JABIUH010000518.1 GCA_018701055.1 Woeseia sp.
ACCGAACTTCTTTTTCCAGCGATAAAACGATTGCTCCGCGCAGTTGTGCTTGTGGCAAACATCCGCCACTGAAAGTCCAAATTCTGCCTCTTGTAAAACCCTTATTATTTGTTCTTCTGTAAATCGCTTGCCCTTCATCCGCTCCTCCAGTATCGAGAAACCCTAACATAGCAACTGGACCAATTATGACGGGGCTAGCCAACTTCACAGGTGAGGGCTATCTGCAATGTGAGTGCAACGGTGAACAGTTCGCTGACGACTCACTCGCAAAGCTCCGTGATAAAGTTCGCGAGTACATTACTTGGAATTGTTTTGGAGCTCCTGATGTCGGCTCGATATTTGAGGTTCGGAAGAATCGTGAGCTCGTTGCACAGATCCTTTTCCATGGACGCATCAACGTCCTCAAGCTAAATCCAATACTGGAAATCTAAAAGAGAGAAACTGTGAGCAAGCACAATTCAGACATCGGCAAACTTCTGAAGAAGCATCGTCAGCTCAATCATCTAGACGTGGCGAAAGTCATCAGCCACGTTCAAAGAGAAAGTGGCGATTGGATCGTCAACACGCTGATGCTAGAGGGCTATGACGTTCCGTTCAAATACAAACGCAAGTCGGCTTACAAGAACCTCGAAGGTGCTCGGGTCAACCTCACCTACTACTCAGAAACGAAAAGCGTTTCCGGCGTGGAGTTTGAAACCATGAAAGTCGTACGAATTCGAAGGACATGAACCAAAAAGGAGAGCGACAAATCAGGACATCCATGATTCTCCGCGCCGCACCCTTCTCCAGCTAGATCAGTTGATGGGTGTCCTTAATTAATTACAGCGTTAAAAGTAGGGCCGCACCGAAATGCAACGATTTTGATCGACATCCCGTTATGGCGCCAACAGTTCTGCCGTCGTTTGCCCTAAAGGTAGTCTCGCGGCAAGCTGGCGGCGTTTTTTTGGCCCTGTGGGCGAGCCTGGTGCCCGAGGCGGGAATCGAATCCGCACTCTCTTTCGAGAACCGGATTTTAAGTTCTAAGTTTGCGCAAACGCAGGCAATTCTCCGCAAACCTGCGCTAATAAGATCAAGGAGTTACGTCGTGCTGAGTCGCGTATTGTTGTCTGTCATTGAGTGGGCTGTGGGACAAATTTGGGACACGAACAAATTGCTCTGCCTGCCGGGCGGCCCAGACTAGGTCAGCCAGTTCCTCATTGACGAGCAAAGCGACCAGTATAGATTCGAGTGTGCATGGCCATTTTTTAAGCAACTTTTGAGATCCAGGTAATCCTTGTTACCTGCAAAACCTGTAATAATCGAAATACTGACTCAATTTCGGGATGTTAGCGATCGTGAAATCACTACAGGTATTTTTTCTCGGATGCTTCCTATGCTTGCTTGCGAATCCGCTCTCAGCAGATATATTCGTATCGTCCCCGTATTGTTCAAAGCCGTACAAACCTTATGAATTTGATTCTCAGTATGAGCTTGACAATTTTAATGACGAAGTTCAGCAATTCAAACGGTGTATTTCGGATTTCGTTGATGAGCAAAATCAAGCGGCGCGACATCATCAGCAAGCCGCTGAGGACGCGATTGAAGAGTGGAATCGTTTTGTAAACTACGAACTGAATTAGGAAGCAGTGGAGTGATCAGATCTCACTGCCATTTCTTTTTTATTCCCTGAGCGACTTTCGATGTCATGTCAGGATAGACCGTACCAATCTCGGCCTTAACTCGATTACGAATATCAATTAGGATCGTCGCGGCCCTCCTTTGTTTGGGATCGCATTTTTCCAATTCAATTTTTCGCATGACCCGCCTGGACCGTTGGTTGTTTAGCTCAATGACTGAGGCTCGTGTGGTTATCAATCAATGGTTGGAGGAATACAACACGATCAGGCCGGATAGATCGCTGGGCGTCATGAACCCGGAACAAATTTTACAGCAATGGATGGAAGGAAATATCACTCAACAACCGAAAATCCTAACAGTTAGACTGGACCAGAAATCTTGGACTTGCCACCAACACTAGCTGCGAAAAATCATCACTCGATGAACACTGACTTCATTACGTAATAACCGTTATCCGCACTTATCCATTTGAAGGTAATAGTGGGAATTAGAGGACGCTGGGTTATTCAACCCACCACGTCCGGCGCACTATAGTGGGTCATTTTGCGAGAATCACACGCCGCGAGAAATTCGAACTCCCGACCACTTAGTTCGTAGTTAGCTCACTGAAGTGTAAGTTATTGTAATCACTGAATTGTCGTTCGGGCGTCCGTTGCCGATTTCGTACGACAATGCACAACCTAGTCTTACTGAATCACGCAATTTTCCCGCAGGTTTAGTACCGAACTCGCTCACGGCGCGCCATCGGTCGCATAATGAGCATTTGCACGGTGCCTGTCGCACGTTCGACGAATGCACTCTCGCAATAACAAAAGTAGTACTGCCACATACGTATGAAATTTTCCGAGTAGCCGAGCTGACGTACCTCGTCGATGCGGGCCAAAAATCGTTCGTGCCAGTGGCCCAGCGTCGCCGCGTAATGCGGGCCAATATCCTCCAAATGTATGACACGCATATCCGTGTGTCTGGTCAACGATTGCGACATGTCGGTTACCGATGTCAGGCAGCCGCCGGGAAAAATGTAGCGGTTGATGAAATCGACGCTAGTCTTGTACTGGTCGTAACGCTGATCGGCTATGGTGATTGCCTGCAACAGCATTTGCCCGTCGGGCTTCAATAGGCTGCAGCATTTCGCAAAATATTCGTCGTGAAATTCATGCCCTACCGCCTCAATCATCTCAATCGAAACGAGCTTGTCGAAACAGCCATCAATGTCACGATAGTCCTGCAACAGCAGCGTAACTTTATCCTCGAGACCCGCTTCTCTGACGGCTTTCTGCGCAAAGTCGAATTGTTGTCGTGAGATCGTTGTAGTCGTCACGTGGCAGCCATAATGCGTCGCGGCATGAATCGCAAAACCACCCCATCCCGTGCCGATCTCCATGACTGAGTCACCGGCTGAAAGATTCAGTTTTCTACAGATGCGATCAAGCTTTTTAACAGCCGCAGCTTCAAGTGATGTGTCCGGCTTGTCGAAGTAGGCGCATGAATACATCATTTTTGGGTCGAGCCAAATCTGATAGAAGTCATTACCGAGATCGTAATGCGCAGCAATGTTTTTGCGGCTGCCTTTGCGGGTATTTTTGTTCAGCGCGTGAAACATCTTACGCATGGGCGAACTCAGAACTGCCAGTCCCGAGTCCACCTGCTCCAAAACTTCCCGATTTCGGATCAAAATGCGTAACATGTCGACCAATTCGTTGCAGGCCCAGAAGCCACGCATGTATGCCTCGCCGGCACCGATTGCACCACCAAACGCGATGTCGCTATAAAACTTCGGATCAAGTACGCGTAGCTGTATGGATTGCGGAAAGTCTTCGGTCAAATGACCAAATGCCATGACCTCGCCGTTTTCGGTGACGACAATCTCCCCATCCTGCAGCTTCTCCAAGCGGGATAACACGATACGACGCGCGAGCTTGGTAAGCCATGTCGTCTTCGCAGCGTGTTTGGCGAGTTCAGATGACTCTATCGAAACGACACTTTTATTCATTGGACAGCTACCTCTTTTTTCTTGTCAGGATGTGCATACACAGGACAGCGTTTGACCCATAACCGCAGCGCCTCCCAATAAATCGCGAGAACGATCTTGAACGTCATGAATGGAAACCGCAGCAACACTCTGGCCAATGACGAGCCGGTCACGCGTTTGCGGCTCAGCGTCATCGTCGCATCGAAGAAGCGCTTGCCGTCTTTCGAGTTCGCCATGTAGACCGAAAGCTGGCTCGCAGGCGTTGACAATACCCAGTCGTACTCAATCTCCATTGGCATGAATGGCGATACGTGCATTTTCTTCGACGGACTGAAATGCCACGATGATTGGGTCACGGCTGGGCCTTCGCAATCCATGACGTATATGTCGCGCTCACCCCAGGGCGTGTTGTTGACCTCAGAGATAATATATTCCAGAGTTTCACCGGCCTTCGTAAAGCAGTAGTAGAAGCTCACGGGGTTGAAGCAATAGCCAAAATACGAGAGGTTCGTGAGCAATCGAATCGGCCCATCAGGTCGCCTACCAGTTTCCCTTTCGACCAGGTCGCGAACAGCATCCCC
>JABIUH010000259.1 GCA_018701055.1 Woeseia sp.
AGAGACAATACGGATCGGTGAGGAAGGGGGGCTGCCCACACAACTCACTCATCATAAAATTGTAGGTGCACCAATGTGGGGAAAATCGACAGAGACCCTGCGCATGGTTGATGAAGCCATTGCTCGTGGCGTCGATGTATCAATTGACCAATACCCCTACACGGCATCCTCAACCAGCCTAACGATTTTATTTCCAGGCTGGAGCCTTGACGGAGGACGCGATGTCTTGCTCTCACGCTTTGCAGATCATGAGCAGCGCAGCAGAATGCGGGCAGACATAGCCTATCGAATTGAAGTCGATCGAGGCGGAAATGATCCCGCCAACGTGGTACTCGCCAGTTGCCCGCACGACGGAAATTTGAATGGCCAAAATCTATCGCAGATCCTACGTCAGCAGGAACGTGAAGTGAGCAACGAAAACGCCGCAGATTTGTTAATGGAGCTTGTCGAAGCGGGAAACTGCAGTGCAGTGTTTCATGCGATCAATGAAGAAGACGTAAAAAACATTATGCGTCATCCTGTGACAATGCCTTCCTCTGACGGCGGCATAGAGGGACCATCGGAGCGTGTCCCGCATCCACGAAATTACGGGACGTTCGCGCGGGTGATCGGACACTACGTTCGCAAATTAGACGTATTACCTCTCCACACCGCCATTCACAAGATGAGCATGCTGCCGGCAGACAGAATCGGCCTTCACGATCGCGGTCGTATCGCACCGGGAGCAATAGCGGACATTGCCGTTCTCGATCCGAGCATCGTTATCGACAAGGCTACGTTTGAGAACCCACATCAATACGCAGAAGGTGCGATTCATGTACTCGTCGCTGGTCAGGCCGTTTTGTTGAATGGCGTAATGACCGAAGCAAGGCCGGGCAGGGTGTTGCGATCCGGCACTTACACTGAACGCTAGAGTGAACAGCAATCGAACATCTCCGAAACGTCCATGCCAGCGGCGGCTGCAACGTCAGTAAGGCACTCAAATGCAATATTATCTGAACGGGTTCAAACCGGGCGACCCGATGGATCGCAGCGCGACAGGACGTAAAAAACCTGCCCCGACGTTGGTAGACCTGCCAGCAGAAGTTGATGTGTTAATCGTCGGCTGTGGCCCCGCTGGTCTAACGCTGGCTACGCAGCTTGCGGCGTTTCCTGATATTTCAACTCGTATTATTGAGCAAAAAACGGGCCCTTTACTGGTCGGTCAGGCCGATGGAATATCCGGCCGGTCGTCCGAAATTTTCAATGGATTCGGCTTCAGCGAAAGAGTGATGAGTGAGGCTTATTACCTCAAAGCAATCACGTTCTGGCAGCATGATCCCAATCATCCGAACAATATTGTGCGGATAAGTAAAAATGCGGATGGGCGCGACAAATTCTCTGAATTTTCCCATGTGGTACTGAACCAAGCGAGAGTGCACGACTTTATGCTCGACGCCATGCTCAAGTCTCCGACTCAGATGGGGCCGGACTATTGCCGTCGCTTCCTCGACATAAAAACGGAATCTTCGCAGAGCGAAACTGCCAGTTCTACGGATTACACCGTAACGGCCGGCATCGAACGACTCGATCACGAGCATGAGGGTGAGCAAGAATTGGTCAAAGCCCGCTATGTAGTGGGATGTGATGGGGCGAGAAGTGCGGTTCGAAAGGCATTGGATTTACCAACTCGAGGAGACTCGGCCAATAAAGCCTGGGGTGTTATGGATTTGCTGGTCGTCACGAACTTTCCTGATATTCGCATTAAAAGTATCATTCAATCGGCAAGCGAAGGCACCCTCCTGGTCATTCCACGTGAAGGGGGGCATCTGGTTCGATTTTATATTCAACTCGATCAGCTAAACGAAAGCGAACGTGCTGCCAACCTAAACATCACTAGTGACCAGTTGATCGCGGCGGCGAAGCGAATTTTTCATCCTTATTCACTAGAGGTGAAAGAAGTTACCTGGTGGTCAGTGTATGAAATAGGGCAACGGCTTTGCGATAAATTTGACAACGTTTCAGATGAGGACAGCGAAACGCATTTTCCAAATGCATTTATCGCCGGAGACGCTTGTCATACTCATAGCCCGAAAGCGGGACAGGGCATGAACGTATCCATCCATGACAGTTTTAACCTGGGCTGGAAACTGGCATCGGTACTTCGCGGACAAGCTTCACCGAGAATATTGCATACCTATTCCGCCGAGCGACGAGCGGTCGCGCATGAATTGATCGAATTCGATCGCAAGCTCGCCACTATGTTTTCGGCACCTCAAACGGAGTCAACAGCAGGCAATGAGGGCGACAAGCGTTCTAAATTGCAGGAATATATGTTGCTGCACGATGGATTCGTGTCGGGAACAATGACGGAATATTCCCCATCAATCATTACAGCTGCGGCGACGCACCAACACCTGGCCGAAGGATTTCGAATTGGGATGCGTTTCCACTCCTCCCCTGTTATCCGTCTGGCAGATGCACGACCGATCCAGCTAGGGCACGTCATGGAAGCGGACGGACGATGGCGTATCGTTGTTTTTGCGAACTCGAAAAACCCGACCGATCAATCATCAGAGATACACCAGTTGGCTAAGTACCTCGAGACGTCAGTGGATTCTCCAGTGCAAAAGTACACACCATCCGGGAGCGACACTGATGCAGTGATCGAGATTCTGACAGTATTTCAACACGACTATCGTGAAATCGAATTCGAATCTCTACCCTCAATTCTCTGGCCCGCAAAAGGAAAGTATGAGCTTCGGGACTATGAAAAAACGTTCTGCATAGATTTAGATAACGGCGAAGACATTTACGATACGAGAGGCATCGATCGAGAGCAGGGCTGCATAATTGTCGTACGACCTGATCAGCATATCGCAAACGTGCTACCGCTGGACGCGTACGCAGAACTTGCAGTTTTTTTTAACGGGTTCATGATTCACCGTGATTGATAGTGGTGATCTTGCCATTTTCTACATATTGATAGCGCTACGATTTCCCGAAAATGGATGAATGCTCTGTGTTCGTCGTAGCGAGCGCAGCGAATCAATCCATTCAGTGTAATTTTGGCTGCATTGTACGTCCTCCGAAAATCACGAATTAGAACGTTACTTAGATAATGATAAGACATGAAAGCTGATCGACCTGCGCCGACGATGATACTCGTAAAGGATACTTCTATGCAGTCATGACGGCTGTTCTTTGTCAGTGCCATTTGCCGATCTTAGCGCTCTATCTGGGAACGTGTGCTGCCCGTGCATTCTTCGCTGAATACTTCATTCTTGTCGCGATTACTTTGGCAATTTTGACGTTACTTGCCTTAACTGCGGCAATCCGGATTTTTCTCTGACTGTCGGCCGCGTCTTTGTGCAGTTACTGAGCAGTTATCTGATTTTTAACTGAGGTCGTTGAGCTTCTAGTCTTTTACCGGACAGATTTTCATTCCGACCTCGATTGGGCCGCTCTGGATGATTTTGCAATTTAATCCAGAGCGATGCATCAGAATTTTGTAAACCTTCTTGTCCAGCAATGTCTCCAAATAGCGGCATGGCGTATTTAGCCGTCCACCTTCGAGCACGACAGAACCTAGGGAAAATCGTCGTCCAACAAGGTGATTGAGTGGTACGCCACGTGTTGTGAGATTACGTCTATGCTCTTCCGGTTTTAAATTGATTGCGTGATCCCTTTGCAGCGCATCGAGTGTTTCGATTTCGATTAACGTAATTTCACGAATGTCTGGGATTTTTGAATAGATTCCTGTGCCAGTTTCATACCGGTCGCCCTCAATTCCGCGACCTGCTAAACACATCGCCGACTGGGATGCCCGCATCTTCGCACCTCCCATGTTAGCAATGTGTATGTGCAGTAACTCTCCTTCCCAATTCATATCGTTCCCTGAGCGATCATCACCCTAATGTTTCAAAGAGAGTCTGATGGTTTCCGACTTTGTTAAAGATTTCCAAAACCTACCGGATGACGCCTAGTTGATATTTGCACCGGCTACGAGCTCGCTGCAGCGTCAATCCCTCCAACCCAACCACGGGCACAGATCGAGGATGTGGATCAGTTAATTCGAACTGAAGTTTCCTCCGTCGTCAGTTTCAATAGATTAGCCCGTTAGCGAGAGTTCGCTTTCACTATATTCCCTCGATTCGAATGGCGGGCATTAGTGACAGCGGCGAAAATCTATAGTGCTCACACTGTCGCCAGTAATTACCTAGTTTGAGCGTATAAGCAACTGCTTCTGATGCTTCTGATGCTTTTGTGATAGTGATGCGTCGTGATTGACAGCTGGTTTACTTTCGTGGCATTAGAAAGTGTTAATGACTTCGCCAACGTGTGGATGAACTGAATCCCCATCAACTATCCCTGCTTCAATAATGTCAGCAAATGCTTTCTTAGCCGCTTCAGAAGCGGCTTCCATAGTTGCCTGATCTGGATATTTAGCAATCACTACACCTTTGCCATTGCCATATGAAACTAGGTCAATGAAGTCGGCACCGATTCCGGCTAATACATCACGCATATTTTCTGTAGCTTCACTTACCTTGTCCATATCTGACGCGGCGAAACGTGTGATTCTGTAAACTGCCATTTTGTGCTCCCGATTTAAGTTCGTTGGTGCGAGCCGTTCCGCACAAAGGACAGGGTATAAGAAGAATCAGTGCCTGTCTGCAATGATCTTTCCTGACGGATATGATGTGTCGTTAGTGGAGGCAGCAGCGAATATCTGCAAACAACGTTATCTTTTGATAGCGCACCCCGGCTCGGAGACAGCATTTCAAACGAGTTCGGTATTAGCATGGGTGTCGGCATACGCTAGTGTGACGTGAATATCTATGCGAGGTTTCCTGGGGTTTCAGGCTTGGCTGCGACAAACGGGGCTATCGCTTGCTACGCTAAGTCTGTACCCGTGACTCAGCGTTCTCAGGTCGGCAGCCGATCCGAAACGCTGAATGTGGCATATGCCTGTAACAACTCGACAGGTTTTTTTGTCTGGTTAACTATGGAATTACGTCAGCAATTATGGCAGCACTCTGTGGTATTTATCAGCCTTGTGATTGCTTTATCGAGCCTTGCCTCCAATAGTTGGCGTAATGAAAAGGCAGAGGACCATCGAAATATTCGTACTGCGGGTATTGCGGTTGTTGACTCTAGGCGAGTTGGAGTGAGTCGGATTTTTCATCCGTTACGACAAATGCTCGTGCTATCTCAGTGCTATTTTTGTCGCGAACGATGAAGAACGTGCGTTGGCCGATAAATCGAAACAACGAGTGATCGACAGATCCTCTGCTCAGAAAGTGGTTATGCCTATCCTGGAGGCCACTACCTTCTACCCAGTTCGCGACGCGGAAAGCGGGCATCAAGACT
>JABIUH010000187.1 GCA_018701055.1 Woeseia sp.
ACGGGTATTACCTCTGCGAACTTTTGAGGAACGCGGCATTCGGTGGGCTGGAAGTTCTGATTATGATGTTTCGCCGTTCGCTCCTGCAATCGCGTTGTGGGCAGCCTCTGCACGTCAGACGATGTTAGGAACACATGGCGACTCTCCGTGGGGCGGCGACGAATCAGTCGGCGTCCACGACACACTACGCGCGTACACATCGGTCGCAGCACGACAGGTTTTCCTCGAAGATAAGATTGGTTCAATTGAGGTTGGAAAGTTAGCCGATCTCGTGGTTTGGGACCGGGATCTACTCGCAACGCCAATCGACGAGCTAAGAGAAGCCGCGCCCACTTTGACCATCATGAATGGCGAAATTGTGTTCCAGGCAGACGATTAAGAAAATATTTAAGTGCAGATGATAACTCGGCACCTCGCTAATTCGCTCCGGGTTACACCCTACGACCATCACGTCCGATGGATATTGCGGGGAGTAGTCCCTATCGACCGCTACGCGTTTTTTCGTTTGTGGTCGGTATTCAACGAAAGATCGTAATACATTCGATCGGCACCGCGCATAGTCCCCTTGTGGTCGTTTGCACCCGGAGCCCACGCTTGCCGCAACAGACGCAAAACTATTCGGCTACATCGCATGATAAAGCGGATGTCGATTTTGACTCTACTCGGTCTGATCGTTGGTGCCGTAGTCGGAATTCTCGCAGTGGTGTTCGTTGACGCCGTTCTCGCGCTTAACGAGCTGTTCCTCCTCGCCAGATCGAGTCGTGAAGACGTATTCGATCAAACCTGGTTGGTCGCGATGACCATTGGAGTCCCAACCATTGGCGGTCTAATCGTCGGTTGGATGAGGACGATGATGCCCACCGATTATTTCCAGAGCCCGGCAGATGCCATTCGTGCGGCGCAAAGCCTGGATACCAATATGCCCATCAAGATTGGGTTTCCATCAACACTTGCCGCATGTGTATCGCTGGGATCCGGCGCCTCAGTTGGCTCATACGGTCCATTGGCGCACATGGGCGCCTATCTGAGCGCATGGATAAATCGCTTGACCCGTGCCGATAGTTCGTTCGGCACAATCGGTATCGCTTGCGGGGTCGCCGCATACCTGGAGATCCTGGAGAACATTCGCAAGGAGGAACACGCGGCCGTGTGAGCATAGCGAAATTCAACGATCACATCGCCTGATTTCAAAAACTACGAATTGTCTGACAATGGTCCAACCTACTGTGTGTTGCCGCTATAATCGGCCCCTATTAAGTGAACATTCGGTGCTGTCACGTGATCACAAAGAAAGAATCATCCTCGCAGGGTGATACGAAACCATTATCAAAGGAGTTTTTTAGGTCACTCCTGGAGTCCGCGCCGGACGCAATGGTAATCGTCGACCAAGCGGGCGAAATTGTTCTCATCAATCGACAAACTGAGAAAATGTTCGGTTTCAATCGCGCAGAGTTGATAGGGCGGAACATTGAAGCCCTGCTGCCGAAACGAATTCGAGAGCCGCATGTAGATCTCCGCACCAACTACACGAAGAACCCAAAGCCCCGTCCGATGGGTGTCGAAATGGAGCTTAATGGCCGCCGCCAAAACGGCGACGAGTTTCCCGTTGAAATTAGCTTGTCTCCAGTATTCGCAGACGATTCCGCATTCATAGCGAGTGTCATTCGCGATGTGTCAGCTAGGAAAGAGATGGAGGTGGAGCTAATAAAAGCACGTCAGGAAGCGGAGCGCGCAAATAGCGCAAACAGCGCGTTTCTTGCGGCAGCAAGTCACGATCTCCGACAACCGGTCCAGGCGCTAAATTTATTAAATGGAGCATTGCGCCGTACCGTAAAAGAATCGAAAGCGTTAGAGATGCTTGAAAGCCAGAATCAGTCGCTTGTTGCGATGACCAACCTTTTGAACTCCCTGTTGGACATCAGTCGACTGGACGCGGGCGCGATGACCGCGGAATTCGAGCAATTCCCCATTAATCAGTTGATCGATCAGTTGGAGTCGGAGTTTTCCCGTCAGGCTGGTCAGAAGGGTTTATCGTTCGCTGCAAGGCGCTGTGACGCGGTTGTTCACTCTGACCCAAACTTGCTGACGGAAATCATGCAAAACTTTGTCTCTAACAGCATCCGCTATACAAAGAACGGAGAGATTCAACTGCAATGCACGCAGACAGATAGCCATTGTCGAATAGAAGTCCGAGATACTGGAATTGGAATTGAACCGGACAAACTCGAGAAAATCTTTGAGGCATTTTATCAATGCAAACAACCGGGTTCAAACAATGAAGGTTTTGGGCTAGGACTAGCAATTGTCAGTCGTCTCGCTGATTTGCTCGACCACAAAATTAATGTTGAATCCACTCTCGGCGAAGGTTCGTGTTTCTGCATATCAATACCGATTGTCGACACAAAACCGTCTACTGTGGACAAGTATTCCGGCGCTCAAAACAATATTAGTAAGGCCTCTGCCAGTGGCACCATCATACTAATCGAAGATGATTACCAGGTTGCCGAGGCGCTCAAGTTACTCCTTGGCACGGAAGGTTATGACGTCGTCTCAGCGACAACCAGAAATGAAGCGGTTCAGGTATCGTCACAGATGCGTCGTCCACCCGACCTGATAATTTCCGACTACCATCTCGGTGACTCATCAAACGGCGTTGAGACTATAGACGCGTTGCGAAGTCATTTTGACGCAGACATACCCGCGCTGATCATCACTGGCGACACGTCACAAGTCGTCGATCACGCGAGAAGAATTGAAAACAGCGTCTTATTGAATAAGCCCGTTGACCCGGATCACATACTTGATCTTGTCGAAAAGGCGATTACCAATCGACAAATTGAAGACAACTGAAGCGCTACCTATGCGCATTGAACGTCTTTCCGGGAATTGCTGGCATTTGATTCGACCGGTGTTGTAAAAGGATTCGGTTTAACGATAAGCAAATCGCACGGCAAATGAGGCAGCGTCCGTTCCGCGGTAGCACCAATAAACAGCCTTTTGAGCTTGTTGCGCGAGACGGCACCCATCACGACGACCGCAGCCTCCAGCTCGCCGGCCAACTTTGGCAACTCTTCATGCGTCAGACCAGAGATAAGATGAGCTCGATCCTCGGGAATACCGTGAAACTCCACGATCTCAGCAAATCTTTTCGAATGTTGCTGACGCACCTGCTCGTCTATTTCATCTATTGGCAGTGATACCGGTATGTAAACGTTTGCTGTCGCCGTCGATACCGCGACTCGCGAGTCATACGCGTGAAATGCATGCACTGCTCCGCCTAAATCAACTGCTAACGAGTTACTGATGGCGAGAATCTGATCGTCAAGCGCCGCGGGCTTGTCGTGTTCGTTCAACGGATCAATGGATGCAATTACTTGCGGCTCATTCCAAATATCCTTTGGACTGACCAACCACAATGGCACTGGACAGGTTCGAATCAAGTTCCAGTCAGTGTTAGTAAACAAGATCCGGGAAAGCGCTGAATGGTGGTGCGTGTCTTTAAATACAACGTCGACCTTGTGGTCGATTGATTTCCGCACGATCCCCTCAAATAAAGGGTGATCCCAAACGGCGTCCGTCGCTACTGTAATACCCTCATCTCGTATCGGACCCGCCAATTCTTCGAGCGTACCTTTGAATGCGATCAGCATTCTGCTACGCGCCTGCTCCAACGTTTTCGAATCCAGGTATAGGTCGCCACTCAAATACTCGTCGTAGCAACAAATCAGCAAAACAAGTGCTGCACCCGATCGCCTTGCCAGCCAGGTTGCTCGAATCAACCCGGGCTGCGGTTTTTGAGTCGGATCAACTACGCAGAGAATTTTGGAAAATGACGTCATACCACACCTGATTGCTGAACTTTATTTGGATGTTTCAATCACCGTACATAGAGGTGCACTAATTGCCCATACGGTCAGTTGCTTATGGCGTAGCGGAAATTACGTACGTCCGTGGATCGAGCATCCAAAATGCATGCGGGTCTATGTCGCGTTGCTGTCGAGACCCGAAATTGTCAAATGTATTCGTACTAAATCGGCAAGAGAGGCAGCTTCGATTTTCTCCATCACTCGAGCTCTGTGTATCTCCACCGTTCTCTGACTAACACCGAGCTCGTAAGCGACAATCTTATTTGGTTTACCGGTAGCGACCAAATCAAAAACCTCTTGTTCTCGCTTGGTGAGTCTGCTGATTTTGTCGACAATATCGTTGACTGATCTTCGACTTGAACGTCTTTCCGAATCCGTTTGCATCGCGTCTGATATTCGATCAAGCAATTCCTGATCACGAAACGGCTTCTGGATGAAATCGATCGCGCCTTTTTGCATCGCCTCGACCGCCATCGGAACATCACCATGTCCGGTAATAAAAATGATCGGCATCGCGCTCTTGCCAGCGGCAAGCTTTTCCTGCAGCTCGAGCCCACTCATCCTGGGCATTCGAATATCGAGTACAAGGCAACCAGGGCTGGCGGTATCAACCGCAGCCAGAAACTCGTCTGCCGACCCGTAAACTTCACACTGATGTCCGACTGATTCCAACAACAGTCCCATGGCATGTCGAATCGCCGAATCGTCGTCGACAATAAAAACGGTTTGATTGTTGGCGTTTTTTTCGTTCACGTCTGTCATTGAATCCTTACTGTTCGTCTGGCTGCGTTAACCACGCAACCATGAGTTTAATTTGTACACTATCCAAACGATTTTCGAAAGCTGGCATAAGTCCGTTTCTCCCATGTGAAATCGTTTCATTGAGGTCCGCATCGCTTCCGCCGTACAACCAAACGTCGTCGGTGAGATTCGGCCCGCCAACGGCCGCAATGCCGGTCCCTGTCGGTCCATGGCAGGCCATGCAAAATTGCATGTACTGCGTTCGGCCTGGCGCCTCCAGATCGACGGTTTCACCATTCGACAGGGATGCCACGAATTGACCTACATTGTTGACACCATCCACCCCGAGGATTGCCTCCCAACCGACCATCGTCGCTGTTCTGCCTTTGCGAATGGATTGCTCGATGCTGCTCGCGTCACCACCCCATTGCCAGTCGCTGTCCATCAAGCTCGGGAACATCGCAGCTTGCCCCTGACCGTCGGGCCCATGGCAAGCCGAACAGTTCTGGTCGAAAATTCGTCGCGCTGACGCCATTGCCACATCATCTTGCCGCAACTCCGCGAGCGACGCAGCAAGCAGTGATTGTCTTTCGTCGGCATATCGCTGCTCGTACGTCGCCATGCTGTCGTCGAGGCGACCACCTTGCGACCATTTCAGCACACCACTGAAACTGCCCAGGCCCGGATAAAGTATGAGATAAATTACCGATATAATCATGGCGCTGAAGATCATCCAGAACCACCACATTGGCGCAGGGTTGTTGCCCTCGCTCAATGTTTCGTCCCAAACAGGAGACGGCGAATCGGCCCCGGTTCTCTTGGAGAAGAAAATACTGAAAACGAACCAGCCCAGACCCAAGAGGCTCACACTGGTTATGACCGCAATCCAACCACTCCAGAATTCTGTTGGCATGTCAGGCATCTCGATCCTCATCCTCCAACGGAATTATCGACGAGCGGTGCAATAATTCTTTCGACCCCCTCAGGGACACCCACACAACCAGGCAGATCATGAACGCCATCACCAGCATGTCGCCGGCAAAGATGAAAAAGGTCATCGCTCGCTCCCGGGTGGATATGCGGTGCCCAACACCTGCAAATAAGCCACCATCGCATCGAGCTCCGACGCATTGGCAACACTTGCCTCTGCATTTTCTATATCG
>JABIUH010000452.1 GCA_018701055.1 Woeseia sp.
CTGCGACGATCGCCTTTAAACAAGCAGAGTTACAACGTCGCCTGGATGCAGCTCAAACCGCTTTGCGAGTATTGCGTGCCGAGTCTCCGCGAGAAGAAGGCAGACACGAATTGTCCGTTATCATGGCATCGGTTCAAGGCCCAATGTTGTCACTCGCGTTAGCGCTAAAAGATTTACTGGATGCCGTCAGTCAGCTGGTGAATTCATCAGCTGATCTCGAGAAATTGCACGATCGATTATTTTCCGTGATCGAGCGACTGGCGTATTTGTCCAGCGATGAATCGTGGGACGGACTGCGTTGGTTGGACGTTACTTCGCGCAGCATTCGTTTGAACCTGACGCCCCTCGATGTTGCTGACACGTTAAGTGGCTTGATCAACGTTAGTCATCAGGCATGGGTATTTACGTCCGCGACCCTAGCATTAGGTGAAGATTTTTCTCATTTCACGGAGCGCATGGGCATCCAAAGTGTTACGGCCCTCACCTTTCCGAGCCCCTATGACCTGAGGAAGAACGGTTTGATTTGGTTGCCTCCGAATTTGCCGGCACCTTCCGATCGAGACCATACAACTGAAATGCTGGAGCGCGTACTGCCCTTGCTCGGAAAGACTGCTGGCGGGATGTTTTGTCTGTTCACCAGTCACCGCGCCTTGAATAACGCGCGTAGTTGGTTCAAGACGCGGCGCAAAAGACTCAAGGGGCGACCGCTACTGATTCAAGGTGATGCGCCTCGTGACGATTTGCTGCGCAGGTTTCGTGAACACGGTGACGCTGTTTTACTTGGGACAGGAAGTTTTTGGGAAGGGGTGGATGTGCGCGGTCCGGCCTTAAGTATTGTCGCTATTGATAAACTGCCGTTCGCATCTCCGGCCGATCCGTTAATGATGGCGCGCTTGGAGTTTATTCGTCGCAAAGGCGGCAATGGTTTTATGAGTCACCAATTGCCGCTGGCGGCATTGTCTCTCAAGCAGGGAGCGGGACGACTGTTACGCGACCAAAATGACTTTGGTGTTGTCGTGTTATGCGATCCGCGCATTACGTCAAAACAATACGGAAAAATGTTTTTGAGTACGCTCGAGCCAATGCCCGTAACTGATTCGATTGCTGAAGTGGGACTTTTTCTTGCTGCCCACGAAAAGGCGAAACCCACGAGGCTTGCGATTTGAATTTCTTGGCACTCGACACATCCTCGAATGCTTGTTCCGTCGCGGTGCAAGCGGGCGATCGAATAGTAAACAAGCACGTCGTTGAGGCACGTGTTCATACCCGCATATTGATGCCAATGATTAGTGAGTTGTTGGAGGAATTCCAACTCAGTGTCGCGGATCTCGATGCCGTTATTCTTGGCAACGGGCCAGGTTCATTTATAGGCGTGAGAATCGGTGCGTCAGTTGCACAGGGGCTGTGTTTTGGCGCAGGTTTAAAAATTGTACCGATCTCTTCCCTAGCAGTCGTTGCGGCGGAGGTATTTGCAAGCAGCAGTACTAACTACGTTGCCATCGCTCAGGATGCGCGTATGGGTGAGTTATATTTTGCTCAATATGAGCGCGGAACAGACGGCGCGCCAGAACTGATTGGAAGTGAAAAAATCGTCGCGGCAGACGAGACTCAGATAATTCATATGTCTACAGTGATTGCCGGCGGCGGGTGGGACCGACACCCAAATTCATTGACAGGTTTTACGGGCACGGCTACGAAGAAACTAACGATTTCGGTGCCTGACGCACGGTTTCTTTTACCACTGGGCGTGCCCGCATATTTGAATGGCAAAGGCATCGAGGCGGGGGAGTTGCAGCCCGCCTATCTACGCACAAAAGTCGCCGAAAAACCGTCTATGAAACGGGGATGAATGATTCCGTTCGCGAGGTGCTAGAAAACCTTAATGCGATTCACTGCCTGCCGGTTAATACACGATTCGAAAACAGGGTTGACGCGTTGCGTGCCGCGGTCAGTGAAATTCTAACAAGCCACGGCGACTCGATCGACGACGATCCAGTCGTGGCGCCCTCAGTCTGAGGGATTGTCGCGAAATCGAAATCCTATCGTCAGACCGGTCAAGCCGCCGCCGCCGACAGCCTAGCAATGTTGCCATTACTAGGCTGCATTGGCGCGTCGAATGGCAGCTGGATCAGAAAGATACATCCCACTGCAGGCGTAGCCGATTGTCGGATTCTGATCGACTGACCAATCCGTCTTCCAATGACAGATGTGACATATCTAATGTCAATTTGTTGTTGTGCCCGCTAAAAAACCAGTTTGCGCCAAACGTTAACTCTTCTCGCTCGTTTTCGAACGCTCGATCAATGCTGTTCGGTTCGTCAACGAACGCGTATCGAACAGCAAGCTCGAGAGGTGCCGGTATCGATGGAAACAAGTTGTGGAAAAAGTAACCAGATTGAAAATATCCGCCAGTGAGATCGTTTTCTGTGCCGGCACCTCGATCATTTACAGTCTTGCGATGGTATTCCTGCTGTATTGACAGACCGCGGTATTTGAAAGCAAATTCCTGCACGAACTGATCGACCTCAAATTGATCAGACGTGGCGGCTGCCGCCGAAGTGTAACCATCGAGGTTCCCACAGCCGGAAGAAGACCATCTTGTGCAACTTCCTTGGGTAGTGGCGCCGCCTATCGCCAAACTACCGGTCGGTCGTTCGGTATATTCAACGTCGGATTGGCGCCAACTCAAATCGCGCCCCAGGAAATTCCATTGCAGTCTGCCGACGTACATCTTGCCCGTATCGTTATCCCTAACGCCGCGTCCCTCTCCATTGAATACGCCCGCGTAGTAACGCAGGTCGGCAGGAGTATTTTTGAACAGGTGTCCTCGCAGCTGAATGCCGACTTGGCGATCTATTGTGAACGTCCGGTTAACAATGGAACGCTCAACAAATTGTTGCCGACCCGATGAGTCACCGCGCTCGCGATTTAGGTCGACTTTCCACTGCCCAACTCGCAGTGTTCCCCAATCCCACTTTGCAACATCGATGCGCCAATCAATTACTCTGGTACTTGACGATGAGCTGCTAGAATCCGGATCTCGGCTCGGTTGTAGATCCACTTCAAAGTAGTATTTGAGCCAAGGCTGATAGCCGTGTCCACCAATTTTCATACGCAGCCGACGTGGTTCGAAAGTCGATTCACTTTGAGCGTCAAAAGCTGAAATCTGACGCGGGTCGCCGCTGTAAGGACTGGTGTAACGTAGTTGCGCCCGCCATTGGAGATTGGTTTGCCAATTTCCATCACGAGTTTCCAGGCGAAAACCGCTACTACCGTAACTTGCTTTGACTGAAGAATCTGATTCGATCGCCGACTCAACCGCTTCTGCGACTTTATTGTCGATGCGTTCGTCAATGGCAGCATCGATTTTTGCGGGAGGCTTGTCTGTTACTGGAACGTCAAAGCCACCAGGATCATTTTGGGGCGCAATGTCTTCGAGGGTAATTATTTCCTTTTGCAGCAATTCAGCATGCTGTGCAGGGGTTATGACCCCGTTCGCGAGCAGTATGTCTAGTAAGTCCTTGTCGGCTGAGATTGCTGCAGAAGACACCATTAATGTTGCGATCAGAATAAAGGTGTTGACCGCTTTCAGCTGGTTTCGGCGCGAGGCCATTTTTATTATCTCCTAGAATGTTTCTAGACGTGGCCTTAGGTAAGGCGAAATGCTTGCATTCCTAGCGTATGCGATGCGTTTAAGCGCGGGGCGTACATTACCTATTCTCGGCAATTGTGAAAAGTATTTGTCTCGATTTTCTGTCAATACCACGTCTAAAAGTGAGTTAGGAGAATATGAGGAGGTCGACTCCGAGCATGTGGCCGATTCGCGGCTGGGACCTCCATTCGTGGTGGCGGATCCACCGAGCATCATGTGGACAGTAACCATTACGCAGTAACAACTGGATTGGATCAAGTTGGCGGTCATGCGAGAAATCCCAGGGAATACGTCATATACATAGTCGATGGACGTGATGTTAGGTGCTCAGACATTGTAGAATCGGTCGCTGGTTCAACTAGCTGAATAAATTAAAATGACAATTCCGGGTATTCGCACACTAAATTTGGTTGGTTTTTTGAGCTGCGCTGGCCTGATGGCCTATGCATTGTATGCGGAGCACGTTTTGTATCTGATGCCGTGTCCGCTATGTGTATTTCAACGCCTTGCCGTCATTTCACTGGGCATCATTTTTCTATTGGTGGCGATGCATAATCCAGCTGGAAAAGGGCGCTACGCTTATGCAACTTTACTCTTGTTGGCAGCGGGGGCAGGCGTAAGCGTCGCCGGTTGGCACATATGGATTCAAAATTTGCCGGCCGATGAGGTTCCATCTTGTGGTCCAGGATTTAACTACATCATGGACACGTTTAATTTTGGCGAAGCATTGCGCATGATCTTCACTGGATCGGGCGAGTGCGCGAGTATTGACTGGAGTTTTCTGGGTTTAACGATGCCGACTTGGGTCGTCATTTCCGTTTCCATCATTGCGGTCGCCGGGCTGTGGAACAACGTGCGCAAGATTTCATGACGTCTAGCTAAACTTGGCCGAGCAAACGTTGCAATATTCGCTCGTAGATTTTGCTAAGCAACGGCAAATGTTCGACCACCACATTTTCATTTGTCATGTGTATGGTCGCGTTCACAAGGCCGATTTCGATGACGTCTGTTCCATAAGGCGCAATAAAACGTCCATCTGATGTGCCACCACCTGTTGATAGTTCCGCGTCGATTGCTGAAATGTCATGAACGGCCTGAACTACCGCATGCATCAGTTTCCCACGCTCCGTCAGGAAGGGTTCGCCCGATAGGTGCCAAGAGATTTGGTAGACCACGTTGTGACGTCGCAATACTTTCTCAACTGCATCCTGTAGATCAGCGCTATTCCATTCCGTTGAGTAGCGCAGGTTGAATTTGGCCTCCAAATTGCCCGGAATGACGTTGTCCGCACCACTGCTACTTTGTAGATGGGCGAATTCGAATGTTGTGGGCGGAAAGTATTCGTTGCCCTTATCCCAAACAGTTTCGTTCAATTCGGCTAAAGCCGGTGCAAATTGTCGAATCGGATTGTTGGCTAGGTGTGCATAGGCGATGTGCCCCTGTTTGCCCTGTACCTGAAGTGCGCCAGTCAGCGAACCCCGTCGCCCGATTCGGATGACGTCGCCGGGTGTGTTCTTGCTGGATGGTTCGCCGACGATGCACCAATCAATTGCTTCGTTGCGATCGTTCAGCGCCTCGACAACCGCGCGGGTCCCGTTTACGGCCACGCCTTCTTCGTCGCTAGTGATGAGAAAGGCTATGCTGCCGTCAAAATTCGGATACTGAGCAACAAAACGTTCCGCCGCTGTAATCATGGCTGATAAACCGCCTTTCATGTCGGCAGCCCCACGCCCATACAGTCGTCCGTCACGAATTTCCGCTTTAAACGGATCCGAATCCCATTCCTTTAGGTCTCCTGTTGGAACGACGTCCGTGTGACCCGCAAAACAGAGGAGCGGCGTCGTTGCGCCACGCCTTGCCCAAAGGTTGCTAACTTCGCCGACATTAAGCCTTTCAATGCGGAACCCTGCGGCGGACAGCCGATGTGCAATCAATGTTTGGCAACCCGCATCTTCAGGCGTAATCGATTGTTTGTTGATTAGCTCAATTGCGAAATGAACGGTGCTGTCGGATGCGTTCAATGTTTTGCTCGGTGAGTCAATGATTCACTCAATGAGGTCACTATATTGATCTGCAGAAAACCCTACAGTCACTCTGTCACCATTCTCCATGACTGGGCGTTTCAAGAGCGTCGGGTGTTTGACCAAGAGTTGCACTACATTCTTTTTGTCTACGATGGCGCGTTCTGCTTCCGGTATATTTCGCCAGGTGGTGCTGCGCGTATTCAAGATTTTTTCCCACTCCACAGATTTCAACCAGCGTTGAATGTCCTTCTGGGTCAGTCCGTCAACGCGTACGTCATGGAATTCGTATTCAACGTCGTTTGATTCCAGCCACCTGCGAGCTTTCTTACAGCTGTCACAGTTGGGGATTCCAAATAGCGTTATTCGCATAGTGTTTCCTACGCCTCCGCGGTAATAGCATTCAGGATTTTCTCGCGCAGATGGTCGCACGCGGCATCGTCCAGTGGTTTGTTATTCATATTGGAAATATAGAAAACGTCTTCAGCTTTCTCGCCAATCGTTAATATTTTTGCGGTGTCGATATCGATGCCCAGCTCGACGAACAATTGCCCGACGGTTGAGAGAAGGCCGGGCCGATCACCAGTTACGAGTTCCATCACCGTGCGCTGGTTGGTTTCATCCTGATTGAAATTCACTGAAGATTTCGTGGTGAAAACTTTTGCCTGGCGTGGCGGCGAACGTGTGACTTTGGTTTGTTCTTCGTTTCCTGCTCCGAGGATTTTGGTGAGAGCGCTTTGTATTCGGGACAGACGTGAAGGATCAACTGTGGTGCGCTGATCGAGTTCCATGAATACGTAAGTGTCCAGGCTATAGCCATTGGCAAGCGGCACGATTCGGACATCGGCAATAGTCATTCCCAGTTCGGCGAGCAATCCAGTTGCCATCGCGAAGGTTCGTTTGATACGAGGTGTATATAAAATCGCCTCAATACCATCTCCGTCGGCTTGCAGGCGCATGTCAAGGAGTCCAGTTTTGGATTTACTGTCATTACTGACAAGAAATTTTGTGTGCCACGCAATTTCATTGCTGCGGTACCGCAGGAAATAGTCCTCTGTAAACAGCTCCCAGATTTTTTCTATCGCCTGAGACTGAAGGGTCGATTCGACCAGGAGGCCACGTGCAGCTTCTTGGGTTTCATTAATAAGTAGATCACGTTCAATGGGGGCCTCCAAGCCGCGCCGCAGCGCTCTCGCAGTTTGTAAATAAAGTTCGCGGAATAACGATGCTTTCCAGGAGTTCCATAGACGAGGGTTGGTTGCCTTCACATCTGCAACTGTTAAGACGTACAGATAATCCAGATGCATCTGATCGCGCATGAGTGCTGCGAATTCGTTAATTACGTCAGGGTCACCGATGTCTTTCTTCTGTGCAGTCATTGATAGTGTTAGGTGATGGCGTACAAGCCAGGCAACCGTGCGGGCTTCGTACTGGCTTAACCCATGTTCGAGGCAAAAGGATTCTGCGTCGATTGCGCCGAGTTCGGAATGGTCACCGCCACGCCCTTTAGCGATGTCGTGAAACAATCCAGCCAGATACGCGATCTCAGGTTTTTCGAATGACTGCATCAATGGTGAGCAATGCGGATGCTCATGGTCATAACGAGTAAGCGCAAAGCGGCGCAATTTACTCACAACGAAAAGGGTGTGATGATCAACCGTGTAGGCATGAAACAAATCGTATTGCATGCGCCCAACGATGCGCCCGAATGCCGGGATGTACAGTCCGAGCACACCATACAAATTCATTCTTCTAAGCCCGTGTGTGACGCCTGCCGGCGCACGTAATATGCTCAAGAATAGACGATGGTTGCGCGGATTTTGTCGAAAACTTTCATCGATTAAATGTAGGTTTCGGCGGACCTGACCAACTGTGTAGGCACTGACGCCACGTATACCGGTTTCGGTTTGTAAGAGTTTGAAAAGCTCGAGTAAGGCAGATGGATTTGTGGGGAAAATGGTATCGCTGGTGGTTTGTAAGAATCCGTTCTTCACTTCAAATCGATCATTAATTGGCGTAGGCGTGGCGTTGGCATCTAGGAGAATTGCTTCCTCAAATAATTGCAGCAGCATTTCGTTGAGCCGACTTAAATCCATGACCGTTCTGTAGTAGCGCTGCATAAGCTGTTCGACAGCAAGTGTGTAGCTCGCATCTTGGTAGCCGAGTATCTTCGCAAGACCCGATTGATGATCGAAGAGCAGGCGGTCTTCACGTCGACCGGTCATTACATGTAGTCCAAAACGGACGCGCCAAAGAAATAGCTCACCATCCTTCAGGAGTTCGAGTTGCCCGGGAGTCAAAAATTTGTGCGCGACCAGTTCATCGAGTGTGCGAACACCGAAATGTCTTTTGGCGACCCAACCGATCATTTGAATGTCGCGCAGTCCACCGGGACTTCCCTTAACATTCGGTTCTAATTGATAGGCCGTATTTTCGTAACGGTGATGGCGCTGTTCTTGTTCCTTTCTCTTTTCGCCGAAAAATTCTCGAGAAGGCCATGCACCGCTGGCGGACAGTGTCTCGTTCATTGAGACGAAGAGATTTTCGGGGCCCGTCACGACTCGTGATTCAAGAAGTGTCGTTGCAATAGAAATGTCGCGGCTGGCTTCCGCAGCACATTCAGCGCCGCTTCGGACGCTGTGTCCAACGTCCAGACCGACGTCCCACAGAGATGTGAAGAATGCGGCGATGCTGCCGTCTGCAATGCCCGCATCCAACACCTCGTCGACAAGAATCATAATATCGACGTCAGATCCTGGATGAAGTTCTCCCCGGCCATACCCACCAACCGCAATAACAGCGGCAGAGTTTGTTAGCCCGGGTGCCGCCTGTCTCCATAGTTCGCGTAAAACACGATCGACAATGGCGGCTCTCATCGGAACGAGAACAGCGACGGATTCACCCGCCAGAAATCGCTGCTGCAGATTTTCGTCGGCAGCGCGAAGCGCGTCTTTTAGATTCAGCGTTGTCGAATCGTCGTCGAGGGCCGCGACTAGAATTTGATAAGAAGCATCAGAATCGTAGAGTTTCTCAGCGATCATCTGCGCCGAGTGTCAAAACCTCAAAACCGGAATCCGTTATGAGTATGGTGTGCTCCCACTGCGCCGAAAGC